>JACQVA010000034.1 GCA_016210005.1 Deltaproteobacteria bacterium
CGGCCATGGGCCTCGGCCTGACAGTACACAGTACTGTCAGACTGGTGAGGATTTGCCCGGTCGGCTGCACGTTACCCACAGATTTGTCGCACACCCGATGACGCATAGTGCGCAGATTTATGCTTGACAGCGGCGTTGCGTTTCCGGAAAGTCTACACCGTGCGTGCCCGAGTCAGCGTGCGATCTCCCGCGGCTAGCCGCGACCTCCTACCTTCGGTGCTGGGCCGGGCGGCAGTGCTGGCCTGGCTGCTACTGGCCGCGGCGGCGCGGGCGAGCACTCCGGTCACGTTTGCACCGGCGGTCTCGTATACCACCGGCGCCGCCCCCAAGGCGGTGTCGGCGGCGGACTTCAACGGTGACGGCCGCCTCGATCTCGCCACCGCCGACAGCGCTGCCGATAGCGTGTCGATTCTGCCGGGCGTCGGTGCCGGCGCCTTCGCCCCGGTCGCGCTCACGATCACCGTCGGCACCGGCCCAGCCGCGCTGGCCACGGCCGACCTCAACAACGACACCCGGCCAGACCTCGCGGTGGCCAATCAAGGCTCCGGCACCGTGTCGCTGCTGCTCGCCACCGGCTTCGGCTTCGCGGCCCCGATCACGCTGAACCTCAGTTCGCCCAGTGCTGCACCCGGCGCCCTGACCCTGGGGCACTTCGATTCCGACACCAACATCGATCTGGCCGTAGCCGAGTATGGCGGCAATCGCGTCGAGGTCTTCCTCGGCCAAGGCGACGGCACCTTCATCGCCGGCGATCAGCTCATCTTTCAGCCCCGCCCGACGGCAATCGCTACCGGCGACCTCGATGGCGACGCCGATCTCGACCTCGTGCTCACGCGCGGCATCGGTACCGCCGCCATCTTTATCAACGACGCCGGCCACTTTGTCGGCTATGGCGACATTGGTGCCGCTGCCGGCCCGACCGCTATCGCTGCCGCCGATGTCAACGGCGACGGGCGCGCCGACTTGATGGTGGCGGGAAGCGCGGATGACCGGGTCGTCGTGCTCTCCGGCAATGGCGATGGCACCTTCAATCCGCCGGTTCAGTTCGTCGCCGGCGACCACCCGCAAGCGCTCGCCCTCGCCGACTTCGATCGCGATGGCCGCCTCGATGCGATAACGGCCAACGCCGGCGGCGATTCCGTCAGCGTCTTACGCGGCGCCAGCGCCGGCATCTTCGCAGCAGCGCAGGAATTCGCTGCCGGTGGTCAACCGGTTGCCATCGCGGTCGCTGACCTCAACGCCGATAACTATCTCGACGCCGTAACCGCCGACCAGGCCGATAGCACGGTCTCGGTGTTGATGAACTTGACCGGAATCGTGACCCCGCCGCCGACGCCCACGACCGAACCCGGGCCGGAACTGACCGTAGGAAGCGGCGAGGTGGTTGGCGGCGGGGCAACACCGATAGTGGTCAGCCTCCAAACCAACGGCAGCGACGTCGCTGCGGTCCAGAACGACATCGTCTTCGACGCCGGCCACCTCGCACTGAGCGAGGACGATTGTGTCGTCGCTCCCGGCATCGGCAAGGAGCTGAACATCAACATCACGGCGGACAACGGCGGGCAAGCGGCGCTGCGGGCGATCGTGATCTCGTTGGGCGACACCAGCCCGATTGCGGACGGCCCGCTTTATACTTGCATTTTCACCGTCCTGCCCGGAACCCCCGCGGGCGTGTATGCGCTGGCGGTACGGGCGGCGGTGGCGAGCGACGGCAGCGGCGACGCCGTGCCCAATCTCACGACCGCAGATGGTGCCATCACGGTCGTCGAGCCGAGCCCGACCCGCACCGCGACCGCCACGCGCACGCCCTCGGTCACGGCCACAGCGACGCCGACGCGAACGCCCACTCCATCACCGACGGTGACGCCCACGTCGACGCCGACACCGAGTCCGACCCACACCATCACCCCGACCGGTACGCGCAGCCCGAGCTCGACGCCGACACCATCGTTCACGCCGACACCGAGCCCGACCCACACCATCACGCCAACCGGTACGCGCAGCCCGAGCCTGACGCCGACACCATCGTTGACGCCGACACCGAGCCCGACCCACACCATCACCCCAACCGGCACGCGCAGCCCGAGCCTGACGCCGTCAGCGACCGACACGCCCACCGCCAGCCCGACGGCCACGGCTAGCGCCCCGGCGCCCGTTTGCTCCGGCGATTGCGACGGCTCGAACGACGTGACCATCGACGAACTAGTCCTAGCCGTTAACATTAGCTTAGGCAGCAGCCCCGCTTCCGCCTGTCCCGAGGCCGATGTCGACGGTGACGGCGAGGTTACGATCGACGAGCTTGTCAGAGCGGTGAACAACAGCCTCGACGGCTGTCCGAGTTGAACCAGGCTAAGCGCCGTGCCGCCCGCGCCGAGCGCAGGCGCGGTTCCCATGGCGGGAGAAGCTGCCGGGCTGACTCGGCGCCCGCGCTTGGAGTCGGGTCAGAACGGGATGTCGTCTTCCGGACCGGCGGGCGGGCCCGCGTCTTCGCCGGCGGGGACGGCAAAGCCGGCATCCTGCTGCGTGATGCGGGCGCCACCGCCACCGCTGCCAAGGAAGCGCACGTCACGCGCGGTAATTTCGGTGATGTAGCGCTTGTTGCCGTCCTTGTCGTCGTAGCTGCGGGTATGGATGGAGCCTTCGACGTACACCTGGCGGCCTTTGGCGAGGTATTGGCCGCAGGTTTCCGCTTGCTTGCCCCACACCACCACGTTGTGCCACTCGGTGCGCTCCTGCTTCTGGCCCTGCTGATCGGTCCAGCGCTCGGAGGTCGCCACCGAGAACTTGCACACGGCCTTGCCGCTGGGGGTGAAGCGGACGTCAGGGTCCTTGCCGAGATTGCCGACGATGATGACTTTGTTGACCACGGGCCGACCGTAACAGCGCGCCCGCGTAGCTGTCAAGTTCGGCCGCGCTCGCGCCGCCAGGGGTCAACAGGCGGAACACGAGCGGCAGCTGGTGGTGTCGCACGGGGGGCTCTGGCGGGCGGCGGCGGCTTTGCGGCGTTCGGTCCAGAGGTAGCCCTTGCTGAGATGGTGATCGATGAAATCCCACGGGAGCCGCTCGTCGTCCCGGTAGCGGCGATACACATATCCGTCCGGATGCGGCAAATGGTCGAGCCCGCCGCCCTGCCAGCGGCGGATCACGCTCCACCAATCGCCGCCGGCGACATGAATGGCTTCGAGCGCTACAGCGAGACGGCGGTCGCCGCGCGAGAGCAGGGTTTGCAGGTAGGCGGCGCGCGGCGATTCAACGTCGAGGCGGAGGTTGGGAACCTTGCCGAGCGTCCGGCGCAGCTGGCGGATCTTGGCCTTGAGAACGGGCAGCGTCTCCATCGGCTCCCACTGGAAGGGCGTCCAGGGCTTGGGCACAAACGGATTCAACGACAGCGTGACCTGCCCGACCCGGCCGCGGGCGCGGCCGGCGGCGCAAAGCCGATCCCGCAGCTTCGTAGTCAGCTCGGCAATCGCAAGGACATCGGCGTCCTCCTCGGCGGGGAGGCCGAACATGGCGTAGATCTTCAAATCCTGCACCCCCTCGCCGACCAGCATGTCGGTGGCGCGCACGATGTCGGCTTCGGTCAGGTTCTTGTTGATCATCCGGCGCATGCGCTCCGAGCCCGCTTCGGGCGCGATCGTCACACTGCGGTTGCGGTTGCCGGCGAGCGCGGCCGCCAAGCGCGGCGTCACACAGTCCGCCTTCAACGACGACGGCGACAAGCGGCCACCGGCTGCGGCCGCCAGCTCGGCCAGCGCCTCGACCCCCGGCAGGCTCGCCATCTCCGCGCCGACTAGGCCGATGGTTGCTCGCTCCTCCAGGCCGGCCCGAACGCTTGCAGCCAGCACGTCGCTGCCGCGCGTGCGGATCGGCCGATACATGAAGCCGGCAGCACAGAAGCGGCAACCCCACTGGCAACCCCGGCTGGCTTCTACCATCACCATGTCGCCGAACACCGCTTCGTCGCTGAGCACGCGGGTGGTGGTCGCCAACCGGTTCAGATCCCAGATCAGCCGCCGCTCCACCGCTGCCTCGCCCGGGCCGCAGTAGTCGAGGCCGGCCGTTACCGGCCCCTCGAAGTGCGGTTGGTAGAAGAGCGGGACGTAAGCGCCCTTAACTCGTTGCGCAGTCTGCCACAGCAACTCCTCGCGGCGCGTACCCGTTGCACGAGCTTCGCAGTACAGCTGCAAGAACTCCGGCAGCATTTCTTCGGCTTCGCCGATGAGAAACAGATCGACGAAGTCGGCGATCGGCTCGGGGTTCAGGAACGTGGCGGGTCCGCCCGCTATTACCAGCGGGCCGCCGCCGCGGGCGACGGTGCGAAGCGGCAAGCCCGCCAGCGACAGTAACCGCACCACGTGCCAGTAATCGGTCTCGAATGAAATCGAGAAGGCGACAATGTCGAAGTCGGCGACCGGGCGGCGCGACTCCAGTGAACAGAGCCGGTGTCCGTGCAGCAGTGCCGCCTCGTCCTCGTCGGGCAAGAACGCCCGCTCGCAGACGACACCAGGGAACTGATCGCAGAGGGCGTAGACGGCCTGAAAGCCGAGGTTGCCCATGGCCACCGCGTAGCGATTGGGGTAGACCAAACACACACGCACGCCGGCATCAGTCTTCTTCGGGAAGAGGAATCGTTCCCGAGCACGGCGCGCACTTGCTCGCTCTTCGACCTGCCAAGTGGACAGAAGCAATGACCTCGAAGCGCAGTCTATAGCCCCGGGCGTGCAGCCCGACAAGACGGTGTGGTGTGGCCGGCCAGGGCCACGTCAAAGTCCCAAACGTGGCCGGCGGCGTAGGTAATCGAGGCGAACTGGGGCTCGTCCCACTGAGTGCGCCTGGATCAGGCCGGGCAGATACCGGTGCCGGGCGCGGTGGCGGTGAGTTGCAGCACGACGCCGCTGTCACCGCGCACGAACAGGGGCTGGCAGCGCAGCTCGACCGGCGGCGGTGGCGCGCTGAGGTTGCGCGAGTCGAAGCGGACCGCGCCATAGCTGTTGCCGTTCGCTGCTCTTGTCACCTCTAAGGACGCGATCAGTTCAGCGCCGACGTACAGCTGGTAGGTCCCCGGCGGCAGGCCACTGACGCCGAGCTGCAATTGTTCCGCGCCGTGGCGGCTGCGGTAGGTCACCACGCCGGTGGCGAGGCCGGCGCCCTGCAAGCGCGCGCGCAGGCGCACCGGCGGCTGAGGTTGCTCCGGCACCTGCCCGCGAAACAGCACCAGCCCGTCAGCATCGAGCAGCGTCAGGTGGTGTCCGCGCGGGTCGCAGCCGTCGAGTTGCGCTTGCGCGCGGCCGCTGCTTTGCACGGCGAACTCGATGACGGGCGTCTCGTCGATCGCCAGCCGATAGAGGCCGGGGCGGAGGCGGCGCGCGGCCAGAGTCAGGCGCGAGCGGCCACAGTGCGTTTGGCTGCGCAACAGCACCGTGGCAGCTGGGCTCGCTGACAGCGGGCGCAGGTAGGTACGCAAGTCGGCCCAGCCGGCGGCGGGCGGCGCGCTGGCGAGGGCGCGCGCCAGTGCCCAGGCATCGGGCACGCCCCAGCCCGTCGGAAAGTCCCACCCCGCCCCGGCACTGTAATGGCCGTTATCACCCGACGTGATATCCAGCAACGCCGGCGGCTCCGCTGCGCCGGCCAGCTCGCACAGCGCCGGGTTGGCCGGGCCCAACGGCGGCCGCCGGTGCTGCGCGCGGTACTGATTGGTCAGTGCCAGCAGCGCGGCCCAGATCGGCGCACCGACGCTGGTGCCGCCGTATTGCCACCAGGCGCCATCGTGGCGGACGTAGTAGCCGCTGCCGGGGTCGGCGTTGAGCGCGACATCGGCCGCCCGCCGCCATGCACCGCCGCCCGTTTGCCACGGCGGGCGCTGCCAGAAGACGCTCTGGCCGCCGCCGCTTCCTGACCAGGCGCCTTCGCTGCGGCGCTCGCCGTCGCCGCCGACGGCGAGCGCCGTGCCGCCGACCGCGGTCACCAGCGGATCGGAAGCCGGGTAGCTGATACTGAGCCGGGCTGGGCCGCAGTCGAAGGCGCCGCGGTCGCCCGAGGCCGCCACTACGGTGATGCCCAACGCCGCGGCTTTCTGGAAAACCGCGTGGGCGTGATCGAGATAGGCCGGTGGCATGTTCGGCTCGCACAGGCCCCAGCTGACGCTCACCACCGCGGCGCGGTTGTCACTGATGATACGGTCGTACAAGGCCATGAAGGCGCTCACCGAGCTGTCGGCCGCCACGTAGGCGAGCAGGCGCGACTGCGGAGCCATGGCGCCGGCCCACTCGACGTCGAGCGTGCTCTCATCAATGGTGCGCGTGGCCGTGCCGGCTACGGGGATAACTTCGAGCAAGTCCGCCGGTCGCGTGAGCCCGAAGGCGCGCCAGAATTCGCGCACGTCACTCGGCTGAAGGCCAAAGGCAGTAGCGATGGCGATGGTCGCCGCGCGGCTGCCGTCGCCGCGCACGCCGGCATCATAGAGCGGCGTGAAGTTGTAAGCGCGGGCGATGTCGGCGGGGCCGAAAGGCGCGCCGGTGGGGGCACTGAGCATGCGGCGGGCGTTGTGCGGCCGTAGCTGGCTGCGGTTCTCCAAGCCGTAAATGCCGCTGACCGCAGCGGCGATCTCCGCCGGCAGCGCGGGATCACGATCCGAGGCAAAGAACGACTCGCCGCCTTCCTCGTAGTCCACCAGCGCCACGCTGAAGGCGCTTTCGATCGCCGCCGCCGGAGCGCTGCCGCTCACCAATTGCTGCGAGGCGCTGATGCCGGCGACAGCGATGCCGTGGGCCGCGAGATAGTCAACAACGGCGGCGGCGCCGGCGGCCGATGGCGCAAAGCGCTCGTCGAACTCCGCCGGCGTGAGATAGCGTTGATAGCGTGGTGAGCCGGGATCGCTCAGTTGCCGGATCAGTTCCTCGAGCTCCGCTTCACGCTGCCAGCGCAACGCCACCGCAATCGCCCGCGCCGGCGCGCGTTCGGCCGGCGCCACGACGCGGGCGAATCGTGCGCTCGGCAGGCGATGGCCGCGGATGACCGTAACGGCGTCGGTGCCGGCGGCCGCGCCGACAGCGAGCGGCACTAGTGCGACACAGACGGCGAGACTGACAAGGTGCTTCACGATCGTTACTCGCAAGCGCGCCGCTGGAGTTACGGCGCCACGCTTGACGAGCAGTGCATCGGCGATGCCAGTGCGCCGCCGCTGGCCGGCGCGCACGCGCGTGCCGTCGCAGTGGGAAGTTTGCGGAGCAAATGGATGCAGAAGCGTACAGACTGCTAAGCCGGATTAGCCGCGTAAAGCGGGTCGACGCCCGCAGTTCACAGTCAGTGTTACTAAACCGGATAGGGGTTTTCCCTTATCGGGGTTTTCCCTATCCGTTGAAGAAAACCGCGCTCATGCTTCGACAAGCACGTGTGCGCAGTCGCGCTCAGCGCAGGTCGTACTCTTTGGCTTTCTTGCGCAGCACGACGCGCGACACTCCGAGCGCGCGTGCGGCCCGGGAGATGTTACCGCCGTGTCGGGCGAGGATCTCGCGAATGTGCTCGGTCTCGAAAGCGGCACGGGCGCGCCGCAGATCGGGGTCGGCGCCGGCTGCGCTGACGCTGCACCGCTCCCGGCCGAAGTGGGCGATGCCATCGGTGTCCGGCCGCAGATCGTATGGGGAGAATTCGCCGGCTGGCGGCGCCTGCGGTGCGAGATGCTCGATGGTGAGCACCTCGCCGTCGCGCGCCAGCGCCACCGCCCGCTCGATCAGGTTTTGCAGCTCGCGCACGTTGCCGGGCCAGTCCGCCCGCAGCAACAGCTCGAGCGCGGGCTTCTCGAGCCCGGCGATTTGTTTGTGATGGCGGGTGGCGGCGGCGGCGAGGAAGCGGCTGGTGAGCAGGGCAATGTCCTGGCGGCGCTCGCGCAACGGCGGCAAGCGAATCGGGAAAGCCGCCAGGCGATAGTAGAGATCCTCGCGAAACCGGCCTGCGGCCATCGCTGTACTCAGCTCGCTGTTGGTGGCGGAGATCAGGCGGGCGTCGACGTGGCGCGGGCGGGTGTCGCCAAGCGGCACCACTTCGCCGTCCTGCAACACCCGCAGCATCTTGGCCTGCATAGCCAGTGGCATTTCACCGATCTCGTCGAGGAAGATGGTGCCGGCGTCGGCGGCCTCGAACAGGCCGATACGATCACTGGCCGCGCCGGTGAACGCGCCCTTGCGGTAACCGAACAGCTCGCTTTCAAGCAAGGTCTCGGGCAGCGCGGCGCAATTGACGGCGACGAACGGACGCTGGCTGCGCTCGCTGATTCGGTGGATGGCGCGCGCCACCAGTTCCTTGCCGGTGCCGGTTTCACCCTCGAGCAGGACGGCGATCGCGGTGGTGGCCGCGCTTTCCATCAACCGAAACACGGCGGCCATGGCGTCGCTGACGCCGATGATTTCGTCAAAAGAGCTTCTGAGATCGTAGAGCGGGGCGAGCGGCGCGCCATCCGCGCTCAGGTCTTCGCTCGCCGCGCCCAGAAAGCTGCGGGCGCTGGACATCCTCGAGGCCTCGGTACGGTTTGGTTCATGTGTACGTCCACCCCCGCTGGCTGTCAAAGGGGGTATAAGCCTGAGATTGCGGGCAATATGGACCTTACTCCGCAGCGGCGGCCGGCGCCATCTCGGCTGGGGGTGCGCGACGAATTTGTGGGTAACGTGGTTCGGTGTTATGGCCTTTGCCCGGTCGGCTGCACGTTACCCACAGATTTGTCGCACACCCCTCGGCTGGTGTTGTTGCACGAACCGATTGAGCCGGCGCGGCGGATTCCGTACACTCTGGCGCTATGGCACGGCCGCGCATTCTGACGTTCGTGATGGCTGGGGGTAAGGGCGAACGCTTGTATCCGCTGACCAAGGATCGCTCGAAGCCCGCGGTACCGTTCGGCGGGCGCTACCGCATCATCGATTTCGTTCTCAGCAACCTTTACAACTCGGGGCTGGGCGCGGTTTACGTTCTGACGCAATACAAGGCCCAGTCGCTGGTCGAGCACCTCGAAACCGGCTGGACCTGGCGCGGGGGCGGGCGCGACGGCTTCATCCGAGCGGTGCCGGCGCAGATGAAGCTCGGCGAGTTGTGGTATCGCGGCACCGCCGACGCCATCTTCCAAAACCTCAACTTGGTGCGCGACTACGGCGCCGACATCGTCTTGGTCTTCAGCGCCGACCACATCTACAAGATGAACGTGCGCCAGATGCTCGACTTCCATCTGCGCGTGGGCGCGGCCGCGACCGTGTCGTGCTTGCCGGTGCCGCGTGCCGGCGCCACGCAATTCGGCGTGGTCGCGGTCGATGAACAGTGGCGCATCAAAGGGTTTATCGAGAAACCCGTCGATCCGCCGCCGATCCCGGGCTTGCCGGAGGAATCGCTGGCGTCGATGGGCAACTACATCTTCAACGTCGGCTTGTTACAGGAAGTGCTGGGTGAGCGCCGCGACGGCGAGCCGCTATTCGATTTCGGCAAGGACATTTTGCCGGCGATGACGGTGCGCGAGCCGGTCTACGCCTACGATTTCCGCCGCAACCGCATCCCCGGGCTGCGTGAGGGCGAGCAGGCATATTGGCGCGACGTCGGCACCATCGAGGCCTACTACGAAGCCAACATGGATTTGAAGAACGTGGTGCCGCTGCTCAATCTCTACAACTGGCAGTGGCCGATCATGACCGCGCGCTTTCATGATCCACCGTGCAAGTTCGTCTTCGACGAAGACGGCCGCCGGGGTGTGGCGGTGCAGTCGGTGATGGCCAGCGGCTGTCTATTGAGCGGCGGCTACGTGAAGGATTCGGTGCTGGGGCGCAACGTGGTGGTCGATGCCGGCGCCCAAGTGCGGGAGTCGGTGTTGATGGACAACGTCGTAATCAGCCCCGGCGCCCGCGTGCGCCGCGCCATCATCGACAAGAACGTGGTGGTGGCGCCGGGCGAGGTGATCGGGGAGGATTTCGGCAACGATTGCCGCCGCTACGTGGTGTCGGCAACGGGGATCGTGGTGGTCGAAAAAGCCCCCGACACGCCGGAGACGTTGGCGCGGAATTGGTGAGGCGGGCGGGCAAATCCTCACCAGTCTGACAGTACTGTGTACTGTCAGGCCGAGGCCCATGGCCGAAAGGGACGAAATCTGACATTCCCGCTAAAGCGGGAATCCACGGCACCGGCTCGCTACGACCCGCCAAACGCCAAACTGGATTCCCGCTTTCGCGGGAATGACGGCCATAACACCGAACCACAC
>JACQVA010000035.1 GCA_016210005.1 Deltaproteobacteria bacterium
CCGAAAAACCCTCCACTACCTTGCTCTTATGCTGCCACACCCGCGTTGCCAGCTCTGAGGTCACCCCAATGTACAGCGTGCCGTTCCGTTTGCTGGCCAGGATGTAAACGCAGAACTGCTTGTCCATAGCGCCAAACGCCAAACTGGATTCCCGCTTTCGCGGGAATGACGGCCATAACACCGAACCACGTCACCCACAAATTTGTCGCGCACCCCTGTTGCGCCGATCGTCGCGGCGGCACCAGGCCACAGCGCGCTGATCGGTGATCGGCGCAATTTCCTCACTCGCCCTCAATCTTCACTGCGGAAGAAGTCCAGCACCGCCGGGGCCGGGGCGGCGCCGGCCGGGGCCTCGTCCGCCACGCGCACCAGTGCTTGCGACGCGCCCGGTTCGCTGCCGGGCTTGAAGCATTCGAGCAGCGCCGCCCCGCCGAAGCGCACGCGCTGGCCGCTGTGGGGATCAATCGGCACGCACGCCAGCCCCTCGGGCACGCTGAAGTCGAGAATCGGCTGCCCCTCCAGCGCGCGCTGCATGAAGCGCGTCCAGATCGGGGCGGCCACCCGCCCGCCGGTCTCCTTCGCCCCGAGTTCCCGCTTCTCGTCGAAGCCAACCCAAACGCCGGCCAGCAGTTGCGGCGTATAGCCGACGAACCAGGCATCCATGAAGTCGTTGGTGGTGCCGGTCTTACCGGCGGCGGGCCGCTCCAGCTCCAGCGCCTTCTTGCCCGTGCCGCGGCGGATGACGTCCTGCAGCATGCTGGTGATCTGGTACGCGGTCGCCGGCGCGATCACCTGCCGCAGCTGCGGCGCGGTTTCCGCCAGAGTGTTGCCCTCGCTATCGATGATCTTGCTGATGAATATCGGCTCGGGGCGCAAGCCTTGGTTGGCGAACACGGCGTAGGTGGTGGCAAGTTCGAGCGGCGTGACCTCGGCCGAGCCCAACGCCACCGAGAGATTCGGCTGCAGGTTGGCGTTGAGGCCGAGTTGCTGGAGATAGGCCAGCAGGTACTTCAGGCCCATGTTGACCGTGATTTTGACCGTGACGACGTTGCGCGAAAAGGCGAGCGCGTCGCGCAGCGTGGTCGGGCCGAAGAACTTGTTCTCGTAATTGTGCGGCGCCCAGACGCCGCTGTTGTCGGCAAACGAGATCGGGCCATCCACCACAATCGAGGCCGGCGTGTAGTTGTGGTCGAGCGCGGCGGCATAGACCAGCGGCTTGAACGCCGAGCCCGGTTGCCGCGCCGCTTGCACTACGCGGTTGAACTGGCTGCGCTCCCAGTCGTAGCCGCCGACCATCGCCTTGACCGCGCCGGAGCTGGGCTCCAGCGCCACCAGCGCGCCTTCCACTAGCGGGCTCTGGTCGAGCACGAAGCGATAGTCGGCTCCCTGGCCGGGCGCGGCCACCTGCACCCGCACCACGTCGCCGGCGCTCAGCGCCGCCAATACCGGTGCACTCTTGCCGTCGCTGGCCGTGGTTTGCAGCAGGCCCTGGAAGCCGGCCACCTTGACCCGCACGATGCCGTTGCGCGTGTCGCTCACCACCGCCTCGTAGGTACGGCGGTGCAGCAGCGGGGTGTCGCCGAGGGCTTGCGCCTGCTGCCGCAAGAACTCGACACTCTCACCCGCAGTGAGGTGCCGTAGCGAGCCCTGATAGCGCTCGCGCGCGTCGAGTTCGCGCAAGCCATCGCGCAGCGCCGTTTCCGCCGCTGCCTGCATGGCCACGTTGACCGGGGTGTAGACCTTGAGGCCGAGCTGATAGGGCGCGCTCTCGCCGTAACGTTCTTCGAGTAGGCGGCGAATGTGCTCGACGTAATCGGGCGCGGCGAGGTAGCTACCCCGCCGCGGTGCCAGCGCGAGGGGCGCGCGCCGTGCGCCCTCGCGTTCACCGGCGGTGATGAGGCCGGCGGCATAGAGGCGGTCGAGCACGTAGCGCTGCCGGGCCTTGGCCTGCGGCCAGTGGCGAAACGGCGAGTAGCGGCTGGGCGCTTGCGGCAAGCCGGCCAGCAGCGCCGCTTCCGCGACGCTGAGGTCGTGCAGCGGCTTTCCAAAATACTCCTGGGCCGCGGCCGCCACCCCGTAGGCGCCGCTGCCGAGATAGATGTGGTTCAGATATAAGTGGAGAATCTCGTCCTTGCTCAACTGCCGTTCCAGCCGCACCGCCAGCACCATCTCGCGCAGCTTGCGCGTGTAACTCTTCTGCGGCGTCAGCAGCAGCGACTTGACCACCTGCTGCGTGATCGTACTGCCGCCCTGCAGCTTGGCGCCCGAGGCCAGGTTGTTGAGCAGCGCGCGCAAGATGCTGACCAGGTCCACGCCCCGATGGCGATAGAAGGCCTCGTCTTCGGCGGCAATGAAGGCGTTGCGCACCAGCACTGGGATCTGCTCGATCGGCGTCAGATAGCGCCGCTCGACATAGAGTTCGCCGATCAGCGTCCCGTCGTCGGCAAAGACCTGCGTGGCCATCGGCGGATGATACTCGCCGATCTGATCCAACGGCGGTAGCGTCGAGGTGACCTCCCAGTAAATCACCGCGACTGCTGCCGTCGCGCCCACGGCCCCGAGCACGACCAGGGTCAAAACCAACTGGCGAACAAAGCGGCCGAAGCGCGAGAACAGGCCACGCTTCGGTTGGCGGCGGTTCATGGCAGTGAGTTAACGATATAGACGACACCGCAGGGGGTCAAGCGCATGGGCAGCAAGCCCATCGGGCCTCCCGGATGCGCAGGTTACACTTGCCCGCGCCGGCACCCAACCCCGCCAGGCCCCACCGCGAGGCCCCGGGCCGCACCGGGCATTGAGGCGAACAAACCTTTGTCTCCGAGATCGGCTTTGGTATACGCTGGCTGCAGCGCTCCCAGCGGAGCCGGGTCGATTGAGAATTCATCATGGCATCCATTTCCCGGCGGGCATTTCTGCAACTCGGTGCCGGCGGCGCGCTGGCACTGAGCTTGCGGCGGCTGACCTGGGCTGAAAGCTTGGCCGCAGCTGCCGCGCCGGCGCCCACGTACCGCGGCTGGGAAGACGTCTACCGTGCGCAATGGCGCTGGGACAAGATCGCGTGCGGCACGCACACGAGCGCGAACTGCATCGCCGCCTGCGCGTGGAACCTGTACGTCCGCGACGGTATCGTCTGGCGCGAGGAGCAGTCGGCGCCGTACGCCGCCTCGAATGCAACCGTGCCCGACTGGAATCCGCGCGGCTGCCAGAAAGGCGCGAGCTGCGCCGACCTGCTGCTCGGCCCGACGCGGCTGCGCTACCCGATCAAGCGGGTGGGGCCACGGGGCTCGGGCCAGTGGCAACGAATCACTTGGGACGAGGCCCTGGGCGAGATCGCCGGCGTGCTGGTCGACACGCTGGTGCGGCGCGGCGGCGGCGGCGCGGTGTGCGAGCTCGGCGGCAACTTCGACTTCGGCTGCACCCTGGCGAGCACGCTGCGCTTCTTCCGCCAGATCGGCGTGCCCATCACCGATCCGACGGCGCACACCGGTGACCTGTCGGTCGGCGCCGTCATCACCATCGGCGCGGGCTTCACCGGCGGCAGCTCGGACGATTGGTTTCGCTCCAAGTACATCGTCTGCTGGTCTTTCAATCCGGCGGTCACGCGCATCCCCGACGCGCATTTCCTCTCCGAGGCGCGCTACCGTGGTGCACAGGTTGTGACGATCGCCCCCGACTACAACCAGACCGCGATCCACGGCGACCTGTGGATCTCGCCGCATGTGGGCACCGATGCCGCCCTGGCGCTGAGCGCCTGCCAGGTGATCCTCGAAGAGAACCGCCACAACCCCGATTACATCCGCGAGCAGACGGACCTGCCCTTGCTCGTGCGCGACGACACGCGCCGCTACCTGCGCGAGTCGGACGTGGTCAAGGGCGGCAGCGACAGCGTCTTCGCGGTGTGGGACGAGGCGGCGCGGCGGCTCGTCTGGGCCCCCGGATCGATGGGCAGCTCACAGCGCACGATCGCGCTGCCCGGCGGCATGCGACCGGCACTCGAAATGCGCGGCGATGTGCAACTCGCCTCCGGGGAGCGCGTGGCGGTGCGGACCGTCTTCTCGTTGCTGCGCGAGCGGCTGCAAACGTTCCGGCCCGAGGCGGCGGAACGCATCACGGGCGTGAGCGCGGAGGTGATTCGCCGTTTCGCCCGCGATTTTGCCCAGGCGCCGGCGGCGCTGATCATCATCGGCTACGGCATCAACAAGCACTACCACGGTGATCTGAACCAGCGTGCCCAACTCCTAATGGCGTCGCTGACGGGCAACATCGGCAAGCCGGGCAGCGGCTGGCACTCGGGGGGCTGGATCGACCTCGAAGGTCTCGGGCTCGTCGGCGGCCGCGATCGCTTGGGCATGCTGCCGCTGATCTGGCTGGGCGCGCGGGCATACATGAGCCCGGAGGAGGTGAAGGCGGAGTTTTTGTCGGGTTACATTTCGAGCACGCTCTTTCACACCGTGCATGCCGGCTTAGGCGAGTACCGGCTCGCCCGGGAGCACGGCGACCCCTCGCTTCCTCGACCCGCGCAGGCGTATCTCGACGAGGCACTGGCCCAGGGCCACTTTCCGATCGGCGTGCCGCCGGGCGGCGCGTCACCCGAAGTGATCATCTCGATTTGCGGCAACGTGCTGCGGCACAGCCGCATGGGGCAGCGCGTGCGCGAGACGTTGTTCGCCAGCGCTCGCCTGGTCGTCGACATCGGCTTTCGCATGAGCGAGACGGCGCGCTACGCCGACATCGTGCTGCCGGCGGCCGGCTGGTACGAGAAGATGGGTCTGAAGTATGTCGTTGGCCTGGTCCCCTACATCACGCTGGCCGACCGCGCGACTGCGCCGGCAGGCGAGTCGAAGCCGGAGTGGGAGATCTACTCCTTGCTGGCGCAGCAGGTGGCAGCGGAGGCGAAGAAACGCGGAGTGAGCGAGACCATGAGTTTTCGCGGCCAGCCCTGCGACCTGGCGGCGCTGGGCGAGCGCTACAGCGACGACGGCCGCTTTGGGCCCAAGGATGAGGAGGGTGTGCTCGAATACATCCTCAGCATGTCGGGCGCCTCGAAGGGCATCGCTTTGGACGATTTGCGGCGTGCGGGCGGCGCGATCCGCGTCAAGAGCCTGGGGCCGGATTCGCCCACCAGCAACTTCTTCTGTGACTACAGGCCGGACGAGCCGATCGCGCCGCTACGCGACTTCGTCGAGAAGCGGCGCCCGTACCCGACGCTCACCGGGCGCCAGCAGTTTTACATAGATCACCCGTGGTTTCTTGAGTTGGGCGAGGAACTGCCGACCTTCAAGCAACCACCGGCGGCGGGCGGCGACCATCCGTTCTTTCTCACCAGCGGCCACACCCGCTGGAGCATTCACTCGATGTGGCGCGACCACCCGATGATGCTGCGCCTGCAGCGCGGCGAGCCGGTGGTGTTCTTGAACGAGCGCGAGGCCCGCGAGCGCGGCATCGCCGATCACGACCGCGTGCGGGTGTGGAACGATCTGAACGAGTTCGTCGCGCGCGCCGTTCTCACCGGCACGATCCATCCCGGCCAGGTGCACCTGTATCACGCCTGGGAGCCGTTCCAGTACGCCGGGCAGAAGAGCCATCAGTTTCTCATCCCCAGCCCGATCAAGCCGACGCAACTCGTCGGCGACTATGGCCACCTGCGCTGGAGCTTCGCCTTCTACGAGCCCAACGCCGTCGACCGCGACACGCGCGTAAACATCGCCAAGGCGTGAGTCAAGACGCGCTCGGAGAGCACGCTTCGGACTGACAACTACATTCTGGCAATTGCAGCGAGTGCGTTCTCCCCAGTTGGTACGTGATGGCCAACGAAGGTACTTTGATCCGCGTCGAAGCGGCGGGCTGCCAGCCATTCCAGCGCGCGGCGGTGCGACATCGAACCGATCAGCACCTGGTGCAGCGCGGCGAATTCCGCCGGCAGCGAAGTCATGAACAGCCCGGGGTTGTCGGTGTTGATGGAAACCGCGAGTCCGGCGTCGACCAGGCTGCGATAGGGTAGCTGCTCATAGGCGTCGAAGCCTGCTACCAGCACATTGCTGGTCGGGCACACCTCCACGCACAGCTCGAAGCGGGCCAAGCGTTCCTGCAGGAGAGCTTGCAGCCTCCTCAATAGGTCGATCCAGTGTGGTTCCGGACGGATGGGAATGCTCTCCCGCGCATCGCCCGCGAAGGTGAGCTCCGCGAGCAGCTTTGCTTCAGACGCAACGCGCATCGCCGGGGCGGTGAGGCCCATCGAACGGAAGCAACCGCCGATGTTTGGTGACGCCCCTTTCTCTCCCTGCGTCCGGCGGCGTTCCTGCACCAAGCGCAGAATCCGCTCTTCCAGCCACGGGCATTGATCCCCGCACCCAGCATCCATCAGCCGGCCCCAGGCCCATACGAGGTCGAGCAGGTGTGTCCCGATGCTCGGCTCCGTCTCGCCGCGCCGGCGGTCGTAGAAGCGCTGCGGATCGTCGCCAAGAACCAGCGCGTGCCCCAACCGTCCGGCGCCGCGCACGAGCAAAGTGGCGGCTTCGTCGACGTGTCGCAGTCCGGTGAGAAAATCACTCAGGTCCTCCCCGACATGGAACGTCCAGCCCAAGCGCACCGGCTCCTCACCGGGGCGGGCGCGATGTGCACACTGGCGTTCCAGGAGGTGGCCGAACGCCGCGCCAAAATCTCGGGGAGGAGTGAGGCGCTCGCGGCCAGCCGCATCGAATCCGGTAATGAACCGCCTCAGGTGCGGGTAATCTTTGAGCACGCCCCAGAGTCTGTTGGCGTCGGCACGCGCGAGGGTTGCAGCGTCAGCCCGGCCTTTGCGTTCGTCGCCGCTCTTGTGCGCGTGGAAGACGAGGCCGAGTTGAGACCTGCTGATCGTCGTCCGCGGAACTGCGGGGATCGCGAACAGCGATGGCCGGCGATCCCAACCAGGCTGAAGATGATCCGCGAAACCCTTCAGCCACGCGTGAATGGTCGGCAGCAGGGCCGTTCCCTTTGTCACCGACACACGCATCTCGATACGGCGGTGAGGGCGGTGGGGGCCGAGCCCCGTGCCGTCGAAATGGCTGAGCAGGGCAGCGTCGAGCGCGGTAGCCATGCGGTTGCGCTCGATGCGGAACATGAAGCGCCGAAAGCGCCGGCGCGATCGAGCGCTGCGGCCGCTCCGGCGCCTGCCGTTGACAAACCCGCGGCGCTGCATCGGCTCGCGAAAGCGGAACAACCCATCGGTACCGTTGTCGTGAACAAGCAGGCTGTGAAACGCGTTGCGCACCCGCAGGTATCTCAGGAGTTCATCCGCCACCTCTGCCTGTGCCGACTTCTGTGGTCCCGTGCTCGGCTGCAGCCGCAGATAGGACCCGAGGTGATACAGGAGCCTGCGCTCGCCCTCGGCGTAGTGGACGCGCGCGTGGGGCGCACGGTGAGTTCGCAGGGGATCCGAGAACGGGCCGCGATGGTCAAACTGCTGCGCGAACCGGCGCGAGGGCGCGCTCAGGCGGAGCGCGGTGTCCCGCACCGCGGCCGGTGAATCGGGCGTTTTGTCCGGCAGTTTCCACTGCTCGGCCGGCGGGAGGTGGGGAAAGAGACGCTGACCCGACGCCGGCCCTTGCATGGCCTGAAGGCGGCGCGCCAGCTGCAGGCGAAGCCAGATCGCGTCCATGACCGCCAACCGCCACTCCGGGAATGGCGCCGTCTGCCTGCGTGCCGATGGCAAGACCACCAGCGTATCGAGCGACACCTCACCGCCCATCAGGGCGAGCCAGTAATAGAGCGGAGGTAACGCTCCACCGAGGTGAATGTGCGTGTCGACGCTTGCATCGCGCAGTAATTGCACGGTGCGGCTGTTGTGCCGGAGCGGAACCGCCGCCCAGTCGAAGCGTTCGTCGGGCGGCAGGGCCAGCCCAGGGTAAAGGCACACCAGCACGTCGGGGTCGATCACACGTGCCACCCGCCGGCAAAGCGGCTCCGAACACATCACCGGTAACCCGTGGTGCCGCTCGAACAGCGCCTCGCAGAGGCGGTTCACGTTCGCCAGCAGCGAGGGCGTGAAGCGGAGGAACCGGCTGACAGCCTGATCAATGGTAACATCGTCCCGCAGCCCGAGCGCTTCGAGGCGGATGCGCAAGGCCAGACGCCAGGCAGCCTCGACGGTTCTTGGATCGTGCTCGCGCGGACTCGGCGTGGCGCAGTCGACGAGATGGTTATCGACCAGCCATAGGGCGCGGACCAGCGATTGGGAGATCGAAATGGCCGGATCGTCCATCAGCCGGCCGCTACGCGCTCGCTGAGTTTGCCGAGCCAGCGCTCCCGAGCAGGGCGGCAACGGAAGTGTAGATGGGAGAGCCCAGATAGGCTCGTGCTGCGCGTGAGAGTGCGTCGTTCCGATTCTTCAGAAGTGGGCTTGGCTGATCGTTGAACAGGCTCTTGAGCAGCGCCAACAGGCGCTCCTGCCGGCTTTGGCTCCGGGCGTCACCGCTCGGCCTCAGCAGTGTGGCGGGATCTCGCGTTTCGAGCACCTCGAGCAGGTCGCATTGGGCTTTCGACAGGTGGGAAGAAACAGTCTGGCCGGTCGTATGCAAGGCAAAGAAATAAGCCGTGCGAACGAAGGCGGCCGCAAGGCCGATGTACGTTTCCACATCCCAGTCCGAAGGGGCTGAGAGCGTTGACCAGGGACAACGTTCAAGTGCATCCACGAGCAATATGGTCGCCCACAGCTCATCCGGCAATAGAAGCAGCGTCTTCTCGTCTCCGATCTTGGGCAATTCGCCCTCCAAAGCCGCTGTGTCGATCAACAGGTCGGCAAGCAGGTCGGATGACAGCGGATCCCGCGCGCCGCGAAGGGCGTCAAGCAGCGGCGGCCAACCAATCTGCACGCACTCCGGCTTGTCGGCTGGGCGGTGTAGCCACAACAGCGACGCGCGTGCCTTCACCACCAGCGGGTTGTCAAAGAAGCGCCGCAGCGTCTCTGTAGTCGCCGCCACAGCGAGGTGGGCGCGCGATAACCGGCGATGCGCCGGCGCCCAGGTATCCGTGAAGGTGGCCCGATTGCGGGCAGAGTACGTGAGGCCGCGGTCGATGAGCAGCTCCGCCCACAATGGCTGAGCCGCGTCAGCGGCATCGCGGAGAGGCAATACGCGCAACCGGTCGTGGCGCAACGGGTCACGCCAAGCCGGGTTGCGGCTCCACGCGTCCAGCTCGATGGCAATGGGTGGCGCAGCTCGTTCGTCACCTTGCACGGCGGGGAGCAGTGTCTTGAGGTCCTCCGACGTCGGGACAGGCACGAGGTCACGCAGCGGGCGAAGGCTCTCGATATTCTGCGGGGTGGCCCGTGTGCGGGCTGCCTCCACCATCTCCGACCATTGCTCGCGGGTCAGGTGATGATCCGGGAACTTGAGCATGCCGACCCATTGCTCCAGCTCGGTCTCGTCGATGCGCCGAGCTAGAAGCGATTCACCGCGGCAGGTGGCCAATAACGAGAGAAACGAACGCCCGTGCCCCCGTGGAGGCGGCTGCGCGGTGAGAGTGTGATACAGGTTGCGCAGACCTCGAGGCCAAGGCGGCAACAGAGTGGCCGTCAACGCCTCCAGCGTGCCCTCGCCGTTGCCGTTCTCCTTGCTGGTCACGAAGGGCTTCAGGATGTCCCACAGCCGACGCTCTTCAGGGCGGAGGTTGGGTGGGAACCGCCTGCGGTCTTCGGGCAACCACTCTTCCAGGGAGACGCGGCGCTCCGGCGGGAGGAGCTTGAGGAGAAGGTGGCGGCCGGTGACGTCGTCCACTTCCGCCTTCGGGTCCCAACTGAGGTGCTCCAGCCGGTGGAAGTCGGCCGTCAGGACAAAGAGCAATCGGGTTTGGCACAGCTCGTCCAACAGCCCGCGCAGCCAGCGGCGAACCTCCTCTGCCGGCACCAGGTCGAAGTCGTCGAGCAGCGCGACGAAGGCGTGGCGCTTCAGGTGTTGGAGTGCCTCCTTCAGCCAGTTGCTCAGCTTCTCCCGGAGGTCGGACCGTTCCGTCAAACCGCGGACCACGAAATAGCTATAGTCTTCGGTTGAGCTGGAGATTTCGAGACACAGGTCGCGGTAGCTTTGTTCGAGACGCGTGTAGCGGCCGACCAACTCGTCTAGATCTGAGAGCAGTTTCTCCCCGCGCCCTTGGAGCTCGCGGAGATCCTTCTCCACACAGTGCTTCAGCCGCAACAGGACGGCTGTGCCGGGTGCGATCTCTGGCGGCAGCACCGAGCAGTCAATGGCCTCCAACGGGTACAGCTCCGGCTTCTTGGCGGTGGCCAGCTTCTCGTACAGCTTGGCCAGGATCGTGGACTTCCCTGATCCGCGGGCCCCAAGAATACCGAAGGAGTTGTCCGTGCGCTCGACCTGAGTCTTCTCCTCTTCGGCATAACCGGCGGCCACGGAAACAAGCCGTTCATGCAGCTGCGTGAGGGCGTTCTCTTGTTGGGGTGTGAGCTGTGTAGTCATCGGGTGTCCCTAGCGGCCAATGTGGCGGAACTCATCGAGGACAGGGCGGGCCAGGTGCACATGGAAGAGCGAGGCGATGCCCCAGCGACCGTCGCGGTCCGGCTTCAGCCAGCCGGCGATGAAGAGGCTGCGCTCATTCGCCGGCGGCGGGAACTCAGCCGGGCCGATCGTTTCGCCGAGGACGTATGCCCGCATGCGGTGCACGAGGTTGGGCTCGCGCTTCAGCAACTGCTGCAAATCCTCCTGCCACAGCTTCACCTCGCTGGGCGGAGAATCCCCCATCTGACGGGCGGCGCCCTCGATGTCTCCGCGCGCCAAGTCAAGATTGGCACATCCGACGCTTCTGGCGCGCTCGCGCAATCTGTGCAGCAGGTGCCGCACCAACAGGCGCTGGCCGCCGGTGTGCTCCAGGAAGACTTCGGAAGCGCCGTCCGCAAAAGACAGTTGGGGCCATATCTCATCCTTCTTATGCTTCGGCTTCTCCCTGGGGCCTTCCCATCCTCCGAGCGCCTCTATTGCGGCGCTACCGAGCGGAGCGATGCGATACTGATGACAAAGGGCGCCATAACCCGATCGATCTCGGCTATCCACGTAGATCGCCTCAGATGTATCGGTCACCAACACGTGGAGATTCGGGTACGAGTTCCGGTCCAGTTCACGCAGAACGCGCAAGGCTGTCGCCACGTCCACTGCGGCCGGCTCACCCATGCTGCTGAGCTCACGAATGAGCAGAGTGAACGGGCTCGTGAGTGTTGCAGCCCAGCGGGCCAACGCGGTTGCCCGATCAACAACGTTGGGACCGGCACCCAGCGCCCGAAGCGCATTTATCACGGTCTCGTCGCGGTGCTGGTCTGTCGGCCATTCGAACAGTTCTTCTCCCCACGCATTGCCGTGAACAAGCACCGAAGGTTTCTTGTCCGCACTCAGGCGACCTCGCCACCAATCGAGGAAGTTACGGGTGCCAGCCTCTCTCTCCGACAAGAGCAGGACGTCGCGTTTTTCTTGAGCGTCTTTCTTTGCGAGCTTTGCCTCCTTACCGGGGAGATCGGTTGGCACACCGTATGCGCCGATGGCGATCATTGGATAGTGAGCTTTCCACTGGATGCGCGGCTCCGGCCGGCGCCGGCCGGGGACTACATCGAAATCCAGGTTCTCGCGCGAAGGCATTGTCCCTCCCTGGCCTCACCTCATGCACTCAATGAGGTCGGTGGTCTTTTGCACGATGCGCCCGTCAAGCGTGGGGTCTGCATCGGCATACTTGCGTGCCAGCTCCATCGGAACGATATGGAGCAAGAAGCCGTAGCGGTCGTATTGCGCCGGGTCTGGTTCAAGCATCAGCGTCAAGGTCAGCAGACGCAGCGCTTGTTCGAGATCAAGCCGGTCGAACCAATCCTCGATGGCGGGTCGTTCGCTGGGGCGCAGAAGGTCGCGGATCGTGTCCTTCACGACACCGCGAGCATCGGCGACGGTGAACCCGAGGTCCTTGTCTAGCGGGGAGCGTTCGCTCAGCCGCCGGTCACGGATCGGGGCCCGGGCACCACCGAGGAAGTAGCGTTGGCGTGCCACGGCGAACAGGACAAGTTGGAAGCCGGCGCGCAGGGTCTCGGGGCGTAGCCGCGGTGATGTCCTCTCGTCTTCCTCACTGGCCTCCCGATAGCCCAACCCGTCATACCGAATGTTCTCGATGAAGCGCCATACGACCGAGTCCTCCCCGGGAGCGTTCCCCACAACTGCCTCGGCGTCGGGCTTGGTCAGCACCTCGCGCCGATCGGCTTCGAGGCGTTCGACCAATAGGCGCCCGTATGTTTGCAGCACCCACGGGATGCAGTAGCTCCGGTCGAGGAACGTGTCATACGCGGCTCTCCCTTCTGCCTCGCTCCGCCACTTCAGTTGCAGGTCCCCACCCTCCAACTGACCAAGTAATTTGCGGCCTGCATCCCGGGAGAGTGCGGTCAGCACAATGGCTTTCCGGTCGAAGCTGCTCCCCTCTGTGAAGTGGTAAAAAGGACTACCTTGCGAGGCAAGGCGGCTGATGACCGAGTATCCAACCATGACGAAGCGCGCCAGGCCGTCGTCGTTCATCCCACGCAGCTCGTGGATGAACGGGCTGTCCTTCTCGACGAGTTCGTCCACTTCATTGAGCAGGAACACGGGTATCATCCCGCGGCCTTTCAGCTCTTGGCCGAAGACGCGCAGTGCTTCTCGTGGGGCCAATCCAGCGTTGAGCTGGGGCGTCCCTTGGGGCGTGAGGGCCTTCAGCTCTGTGTCCACAGCTGCAATAAACGAATTGCGGTCCCCCACGCCTTCGAGGTTAACGTAGATCGGCAGAAGGTCCCGCTCAGTTTGCGCCCAATAGCGCACTTGGTTGAGCAGACTGGTCTTGCCCACGCGCCGGCAGCCGACAACCAGGATGCTCGTCCGCCGGATGTTCACGCGAATGAAATCAAGCTCGTCGTCGCGCCCGAAGAACAAGCGGCTGCCCGGCGGCAGGGATCCGGCGGTTTGAAACGGCGAGAACGCGCTAAGGCGAAGCTGCGCACGCGCCTTGCGGATGAGGTTATCCTTCATGCTGCCAACCCAGGCAGCGTCGATCAGGTCACGCAATCCAAACACAGCCAGCTTGCGGGACGGGTCGAGGCCGAGCGTTTGCGCCCTCGATCCGATCACCATGACGCGACAGGGGGGATGATCGCCTTCGTCCCCCCGAACCTTCCCGGCGGCCCGAGCTTCTTCCTTACGCCGGGTATCGATTGTCGTGCGTTGCGCTTCGGCCGCGTCGACCGCGCCGCTCAGTGCATCGAGCGACGTGCTGCTGTCGTCACCCGTCCAAAGAACGTGGGTGTGTCCTCCATCGCCGGCAGCGGCCCCGGCGTGAGCAATACGGAAAGCAAGGGCGCCCACGCCGGCCAAGGGCGCATCCCAGTCGGCCGAGGCCGCCGGCAACCTGGTCGCTGAATCTCCACGAAACAGTTCTCGCACCGCCCGCTCGACCTCGTCATCGTCCTGCCCTGCCCACACACGGGCAAGGCGGCGCAAACAGCGCAGGTCTTCCCGGGTGGTCTGCGGCATGAGTCGCTGGAGATCTGGCTCGGACAAATCGACCAAGTCGGTTGGCGAGACCGCCTCCGCAGGGGACCGATCCGGCCCGACGAGCTTGGCGTATACCGCGGTGTCCCGCTGTGGGCCCGGCGGTATGGCGTCGTACAATCGACGAATGAGTTCCCGGTACGGCGAAACGGTGCGGAACACGCTGCCCAGCCAAGTGCCGATCCCGAGGTCTGCGAGGTGGCGAAATGTCTTTTCACGCCGCTCTTTGCTGCGGCCCAGTATTACGTCCGTGAGGCCACAGCGACCACCCTCTGCGGTGCCGGCCGTACCGAACCCTTCGACGCGCAGAAACTGCGGAGGACTTCTATCGGAACTCAGGCGGTCGAGACTCTCCTTCGTGAACGTCTCGCCAGTTTGTTGCAGCATTTTTGGCGCGCTGGTGATGGTGCTCGATCGGTGTGTGTCCGCCGACACATGCCCAGGGGCGACTTCTGCAAACTTGAGAGACGTCGCCGCCTCAGCACCCGCCAACGTTGCGATCAGGTCGAAGGCATCCAGTGCTGCCAGCTCGGCCTTCAGGAGGTTCGCCACATCATCGCGCGCAAGGAACTCGGTCAAGCCTTCGCGGCTGCGCCCGTCTCTTGTCTTGGTCCAGCGGAGATGCCGGAGAACAAGCCGGGGATCACCACCGAGCCGAGCAACGAGCTTGGTGGCGTCAACCTCCCCGATTCGCAGCTCCTTTGCCGCCAAGGCGGAGAGTTCTGTGTGCAACTGCGCCCCACTGGCCGATTCTGATGCATCATGAGGGGCGTGCCCGGCGATCAGTTGAATCGGGCCCAGGCCGAGAGGTCGTAAACGGCAGGCATGCAGCGAGGAGATCAGCACGATCACCCGAGGACCCTGCCGCTGTTCAGCCCAGTCTCGCAGCGCCGCCAGGCCGGCCCCCAGCGTGCCAGGCGACTCCCCGTCCACGAGCCGCTGAATGAGCTCGTCGACGGGAGCAAACAAGAGCGGCGGGAGGTTACCCGGTGGGAGGTGGAGATCATCGACGAGGCCGCGAGCGCGTTCCTCAATCAGCGGTGCGTCCAACGGGCGCGCCGAATACCGGCGGCCGTCACCCTGGTCGCGAACGACGCCGTCAAGATCGAGTTGCTGGAACCCTAAGCGTTGCCGGCAGTCGGTGATGAACGACTCGCGCCCAAGGTCGGCATCGAGCACCGCAAGAACGACCTGTGCTGTGCTCTGCCTTATCGCTTCGCAAAATGCCTCGTAGGCCCTCGGTACGGCCAAGGCAAGGGTCAACTGGTCGATCCTCCTGGGCTCTGGAAGCGGAAGCTGCCAAGTTTCCTCGGACCGAAAGCCCGAACGATCGACCAGCCGAACACCCACCGATACGGCTCTTTGACCTGGGAGGATATAGCCGGAAAGTTGGACCTCGTGGCTCGCAGTTCTACCAGGATACTCTGGGAGGTCGAGCCGCGCTTTGGTCTGACCCGGCAGCGACAGCCCTGCTTGGTGATCAGTCTCGGCATCGAAAAGGAGGCTGACGTCCCGGAGCTGTCTGGTCCCCTCGGGGGTGACCCGGACTCGCAAGCGGACACGGTTGCTTTCATCCAGCGCGCAGTCGCCGACAGCGACACGCGGCCGCACCAAGGACGTGACGTACCGGCGCTCACATTCCAAGACGTCGCGCAGGACACCGCGCGTGCGCTCGACCAGCTTCACCGCATAGGGAAGCCACTGACCGCGATCCGCGATCGGTTGAACGTTGGCCACTTCCTTGCGGTCAAGAGCGTGCAACGCGGTGGCGATCCAGCCCGCCCGTGCGCTTAGAAGATCTTGATCGGCGGGCAGTTGGTCGCGAGGCAGTATGCTTCGCAGGCCAGCGATGAGATCCGAAAGTGCCCCCTCTGCGCCGGTGAGCGAGTACGCAGTTTCGGCCAACTTCCGCAAACACGAAAGCGCCGCCTCCCGGTGGCGCACCCATTGTGCATCCGGGTAAAGCTGGCCGTGACACCGGTGTAAGCCGACCAGGGCTGACAGCAGCAGGTGGGTAGGGCCGCTCTTGATAGCCGGCCGCAGCGCGGTCGCGAGCTGGTCGAGAATGTCCGCCGACGGAGTTACGGGCGCCTCCGTGCCTTCAAGGATTGCCGACACCGCTTCGAAGTCGCGCCGGGCCGCCGAATCCCAAGGGAGAACCGCAAGGCAAGCGGCAATCAGTGACGGCGGCAACTCGATCAGGTCCGGAACCAGGTGCCGCAATAGACCGCCGTCGCCTCGAACTTCGCGTTGTGCGGCTTGGAGCAGCAGCCGCGCGAACTCGGTGCAAAACCAGGGGAAGGCGAAGTACTTCGCGTCAAGCTGAGCAGCGCGCAACCCGGACACCGGTCGCTGTCGCCGCCCAATGCGCTGTAGCCACAAGACTGCCAGCGCGTCGAGGTCCCTGGGTGTGCTGCCTTGGGCCGAAATGCGTCGCTGTAACTCGGTGCGCAGTGGGCCATCCCAACCGTGCTGCGTGTCCGGTACGTGGTATAGCACGAGCCGGAGCTGGCGAGGCGTCAGTTTCTCGATCAGCTCGGTTATTTCCGCCGGCACCCTCACTGCGCGCTCTGCCAAAAAGCGCAGGACCAAGATCCGTGCGTCGCGCGTCCGGCACGTCGGCAAGATTTCCGAGAATGGCCGGTTGGCAACCTGGAGGTCGTAGATTGCGCGCGCCGCTTCGGCGGGGGGCCTTGCCCACGCCGGACTGGTCGTCTCAATAGGTTGCGCGTGCAACTGCTCCAAGAATGTCACGACCTTCTTCCATGTGGCCTCGCGATCCTGCGCGGTCACCCGTGAGAACACACTCAGCGCGCCCGCGCTTGTCAGGGCACCGATCGCCAAGCCATCGGGCTCACCCATAACGACGAGTTGGCGCACCGGCTCGTCGATCTGGTGGGTCCAGATCCGCCCGCCGTCTGAAGCTCTTACGAGGTCGAGATTGCCGTCTTCGGTTCCAGTGAGGAAATAGGGCTGGCCGTCGATCGAGACGCTGTCGACGCTGCGAATGCCTCCGTCGAGCCGGCAGGTCCAGGCCAGGCGCTGCACCTCGCTCTGCTGACTCAGGTCGGCGCACCACAACAGGCCGTCACGCGCTCCTACTACGGCGAACTGCGGGGAGTTGGATGCGCTGAAGCGCACTGCAAGTGCACCAGTCCCCAGTGCCCATAACCATCGGCGGGAGGTGAGACGGCCGCCTTGATCCAGCCGGTACAACACCGCCGGTCCTGCCCGACCAGTGCAGGCAATCAGTCGATAGGCACCTGCACCGTCCGTGCTGAGGTCGATCGCGGACACGTCGGCGAGATCCAGTATCTGCTCACTGGTCGGCTGAATGCTGCTTCCTACTAGGAGGTAGGTACACAGATGTGACCGGTGCTGTTGACGCAAGACGACGGCAATAAGCGCGGAGTCGGCGTTGGCGGGGCACGTGGCAGCGGCGGTGACATTGCCGCCAGGGGGGGCTTGAAGTTTCTGCACGCAGCGAAGCTCGTTACCAGGCGATGCGAGCGCGTACACGTACAGACTGCCCGAGCCCGAGACGAGCAGCAGGCGATCCTGTTTATCGGCGCGTACGCGTAGGACGCTGCGGATTACGTCGTTATCCATGTCCGGAAACACCGGCATAGAATGGGGCAGCTTAACTCGCCCCGAACGATCCAAGGTGGTCACGGTCACGGAGTTCCGTTCAGCCGCGGCCAGCCATCTTTCCCCCGTGCGACCGTGCACAGAGCAACTAACCGAGGCCAGGCCCACCACATCGCGCGGGTGTTGGCTGATGCCGAACCGAAAAGTGTCCGCGGGTAAATAAGTGTTGACCCAGCGTTCGAGCCCAAACGTGACTCGCTCGATCAGGTCGTCGATTCCGCGAGGTTCTGCACCATGCCACACGTCGTCGCGGTTGCGGCGTGCGCGCTGCTGCAACTGCTCGAACGCCGGATCGCTTGGCGCAGTGGGCCAACTGAGGGCGCGCACCGTGCGATCAATCTGCTCGCGAATCGCCAGCGGCGCCTGATTTGAGTAGACGCTCCAGAGAAGCGCTGGAATGAAGTCAACCCCATCGGGCAGCAACCGCGGAGGGTCGGCAGCGGAGATGCGTCGTTCCAGCGCCTGCAGGAGGGGCGCAACAGCAGGCGACTGAACTCGAGGGTCGGCGGTCGAGGAAACGAGGCCAGCAACCTGTGCGACCAGGTCAGCCCGCTGCTGGGGCGAAGCTCGGTCGGCTTCCTTAAGAACGCTCTCGACCACGGCGACCAAGAGCGGGCGCCGCTGCGAGTCGGAAAGGCCATCGGTGCGAGCGGCCTTGATCCGCTCTTCAGCACTGTCCAGGCGAAGATGTTGCCAACAGGCCTCCCAGCGTTCTCGGATGAGGTCGCGGCCAACATATTGCAGCCGGTTTAGTCGACCGTCGCTGAATGCCACCATCAGATCCGGCCACCGCGTTCGTGAGGCTGCGTCATCGGACGGCGGCAGGAAGGCCAGAGCAACGGGAGAATCGCCCACCCGTTGCCGCCACAGCTCCTCCGTGGCGCCATACCTTCCACAGAATGCAATCAATTGCCGATGGTCGCATCCGGCAATGCCCCGCGTCTGCACTTCCAGATCACGCCGGCATACGGCGATGGCAGTAACCGACTCCACGCTCAGTGAGGCACGCTGCCAGTCGTCAGCTTCGCAGTAGAGTCGGATAATTTCGTCGCCGACTGCAAGACAGAGGGCGCTACCGTCCCACGCGACAGCCTGTGGACCCCGCCGCGCACGTGCCAGAACCGCGCGCGCCTCCGCAGCAGCCTTCTCCGGAATTCCGGCAAACGGGTCGATCCCAGCCGCGGTTGAGAAGTTCCACTCCTCCAGGGCCGTGGGCAGACGCGGATCGGGGATGCCCTGCCAGCCCCCAACTCCGTTGGTCTCCATATCGTCCGCAGCCGGCTCCAGCCTCGGTCTGTCGGCTTCGAGCCACACCAAACCATGATAAGCGACGACGGTGAAGGGTTCCTCCGTGTCTTGCGGGATACGCCGGACCACAATCCAGAGGTCCGAGCGCAGCCCCACACGGCGCTGCTGGTTGGTCACCGCGACCGAGACGACGTGATCCCACAGCGGATCAAACCCGTTCAGTCGCCGCGGTTCACATACAGCGCCGAGATTATCCGCCCGACCGACGATCACCCAGCCGGCCGTGGTCACCATGACGTACAGTCCAGTCTTGCCGCGATCATTCGCAGTAGCAGCGACAAGGCGGCAGGGCGGCCAGTCTTGCCCGATGTTAATTTCACCAAAACCACTGCCGATTACTCGGCTAGAGGCAACCAACACGAGTTCGTCTTCAAGATGGTCGACAAGTATTTCGACAGCTTTCCAGTTGCCTGGCTGGTCTTGGTCGGTGAGGTCTTGAAGACCATGCAGCTGCTTGGCTGTCAGCAGGCGGTGTTCGCCGCCGATCGCTGCATCCGACACTGCTCCTTCACGGACAGTAACGGGCTCCTGCGCCACCGGTGTGTTATCTCCCCCTAACAATCCAATCCGACTCCTACCTTACATTCGACCGCCAGTGCAAGGCTCACGAGCAGTTAATTCAGTCCCTAGAACCAACGGACCGTGATTAGGAGCGCTGGGTTCCCTCTGGTCCAGGGCGACACGCGCGTGAACATCGCCAAGGCGTGAGTCACGGCCTCGGCTGGCCGCACTCCGGATTCGGGGGGCCAGGTTAGATCGTGCCCTTCCCCCCACAGTACTCCGCCCCGCGGGCGAACAGGCCGGTGTCCTCCGACTACCCCTAATCCGGCGCTAAGGTTTTCAGGAGTTGCGCAAGCCCTTGTGGTCAGCGGCCGAAAGCGCTGCATCTATGCGACCCTGCGGGTTCTGCGGCAGCCGTGCGTGGCCTGGCCCGGCGATGCTTAGCGCCGGATTAGGGACTACGCCCGCCCGTTTGCGCCGCCGCTGATTCGTGGTATCCGAGCGGCTCGTTTGCGGAGGGCACGATGATCGAGCGCACGCTGGAGTTTCCGTCCGACTTCGTTTGGGGCAGCGCCACGGCGGCCCACCAGGTCGAGGGCGATAATCGCCACAACAACTGGTGGGCTCACGAGTTGGCCCCCGACACCAACGCCATCGAGCCCTCCGGGATCACCTGCGATCACTACCATCGCTTCGCCGAGGATTTCCGGCTGACCAAGTCGCTGGGCCACACCGCCCACCGCCTGTCGATCGAGTGGAGCCGGATCGAGCCGCGCGAGGGCGAGATCAACCGCACCGAGATCGAGCACTATCGCGTCGTGCTCTCGACCCTGCGCGAACTCGGCATCGAGCCTTGGGTGACGCTGCACCACTTCACCGAACCGCAGTGGCTGGCGCAGCGCGGCGGTATGTCACGGGCTGAGAACATCGAGGCTTTCCGCCGCTTCGTCGAGCTGGCGGCGAAACAGTACGGCGACCTGGTCAGCCACTGGTGCACGATCAACGAACCGACCGTGGTTGCCGAGCTGGGTTTCCGCTTCGGCTACTTTCCGCCGCGGCTGCACGAAGAGGCGCTGGCAACGCAGGCGCTGGGCAATTTCTTGCGCGCCCACACCCAAGCCGCACAAACGCTGCGCGCCCACGCCCGCTTGTCGCCCAGCGTCGGCATCACCCTAGCCGTGCAGCAACACGAGCCGCTGCACGCCGAGAACCAGGCCGACCGGGCGCTGGCGCTCCGCCGTGACGCCGAGTCCACCGGCGCCTGCTACGAGGCGCTGCGCACCGGCGTGTTCCGCTACCCCGGCCAGCCGGCGGTGGAGATCCCGGGGCTGAGGCAAGCGTCCGACTTCGTCGGCGTGCAGTACTACACCCGCATGCGCTACTCGGCCGCGGAAGGCGGCCCGGCGCTGCAGCCGGATCCCGACCGCACGCTGACGCAGATGGCGTGGGAGATCTACCCGGAGGGCTTGGCCCCATTGCTGCGACGCGCCGCTTTTACCGGCCTGCCGGTCTACGTCACCGAGAACGGCGTCTGCCACGATGACGACCGCATTCGGGTCGAGTACATCGCCGACCACCTCGCCGCCGTCGAGCAAGTGCGGCGCGAGGGCGCCGACATCCGCGGCTACTTCTACTGGTCGCTGATGGACAACTTCGAGTGGAATTTCGGTTACGGGCCTAAGTTCGGCCTGGTCGCCATCGACCGGCAGACGCTGGCGCGCCACCCGCGCCAGAGCGCCCATTTTTTTGCCGAGATTGCCCGCAGCGGAAAGGTGACGCCGGAGCTGGTGCGGCGTTTCATGAGTTGAGCCGGCACTAGCGCCGCACCTGCTCGAGGTCACGCACCGCACCGCGCGCGGCACTGGTGGTCAGCAGGGCGTAAGCCTGCAAAGCCTTGGACACCGGCCGATTGCGCCCGCTCGGCTGCCATGCCTGTGGGCCGCGCGCCAGCATCGCGGCGCGGCGCCGCTCGAGTTCCGCGGCCTCGACTTCGACGTCGATCCGCCGGCTGGGGATGTCGATACAAACGCGGTCGCCCTCCTCGATCAGGGCGATGGTGCCGCCTTCTGCGGCCTCCGGTGAGACGTGCCCGATGCTCAGTCCCGAGGTGCCCCCGCTGAAACGGCCGTCGGTGATCAGGGCACAGACTTTTCCCAGATTCTTCGACTTCAGGTACGAGGTCGGGTAGAGCATTTCCTGCATGCCCGGCCCGCCCTTCGGCCCTTCGTAACGAATCACGACGACGTCGCCGGGCTTGATCTTGTCGGCCAGGATCGCGGTGCAGGCGTCTTCCTGCGAGTGGAAGATGCGCGCCGGACCTGCGAACTTCCAGATCGACGGTTCGACCCCGGCGGTCTTCACGATGCAGCCGTCGGCGGCGAGATTGCCGTACAGGACGGCGAGCCCGCCGTCCTGGCTATAGGCGTGCGCCACCTCGCGGATACAGCCGCTGGCCACGTCGAGATCGGCTTCGCTGTAGTAGAGCTCCTGCGCGAACGCCTTGGTGGTGCGTGCACCGCCGGGAGCCGCCAGCGAGCGCCGCCGCGCGGTCTCACTGGCAGTGGGCCGGCGGATGTCGTTGGCATCGATCGCTTCACCGATATCGGCAGCATGCACGGTCTTGACCTGGCGATGAATCAGGCCGGCGCGATCGAGGGCGCCGAGGATGGTATGGATGCCGCCGGCGCGGTTGACGTCCTCGACGTGATAGTCCGGCAGCGAAGGCGCCACCTTGGCGATGTTGGGAACTTTGCGCGAAAGCCGATCGATGTCCTGCATCGTGAACGGCACGCCCGCTTCATGGGCAATGGCGAGGATGTGCAGCACGGTGTTGGTTGAGCCGCCCATGGCGATGTCGAGTGTCATGGCGTTCTCGAAAGCCTCGAAGGTCGCGACGTTGCGCGGCAGTATGCTGGCATCGCGGCCGAGGTAATAGCGCCGCGCCAGCTCGACGATGCCGCGGCCGGCTTGCTCGAACAGCTGCCAGCGCAGCGCGTGCGTGGCCAGCAGCGTGCCGTTGCCCGGCAGGGCCAGGCCGAGTGCTTCAGTGAGACAGTTCATGCTGTTGGCGGTGAACATGCCCGAGCACGACCCACAGGTCGGGCAGGCGTCCTGTTCGAGCTTGAGCAGCTTGTCGTCGCTGACGGCGCTGTCGCCGGCGGCAATCATGGCGTCGATCAGATCGATCTTCGGCAGCGGCTTGCCGGCGGCATCGTGGGTACCGGCCGCCTTGCCCGCTTCCATTGGCCCGCCGGAAACGAAGATGGTGGGGAGGTTCAGCCGCATTGCCGCCATCAGCATACCCGGGGTGATCTTGTCACAATTGGAGATGCACAGTAGCGCATCGGCAACGTGGGCCTGCACCATGTACTCGACACTGTCGGCAATCAGGTCGCGGCTCGGCAACGAGTACAGCATACCGCCGTGGCCCATGGCGATGCCGTCGTCGATGGCGATGGTGTCGAACTCGACGCCGACGCCGCCGGCGGCATCGATGATCTGCTTCACCCGTTGCCCGACGTCGTGCAGATGCACGTGCCCGGGCACGAACTGGGTGAAGCTGTTGGCGATGGCGATGATCGGCTTATCGAAATCGGCATCGCGAAAGCCGGTGGCGCGCCACAGCGCGCGCGCCCCCGCCATGTTGCGGCCATGGGTGGTAATGCGACTGCGATAGGCATTCATGCGCGCGAGTTTACACTGCGGCAGCGCGATAGCCAACGCGCGCGATGCTCGCGCAAGAGTGCGTCGTTACCTGCCGCTAGGCTGCCAGCTCGGCGCCGTGCACGCCGATGGCGGCGTAGTCGAGCGCCGCAAACGCGGGGGTGTTACGGGCAAGCTCGCTGAAAACGGCTTCGGCCGAGGGGTAGAGCTTCCAGCCGGCCGCGCGGCGGCCCAGATGAGACAACAGCTCCCAGCCCTCCAGCGCCTGTGCCGGCGGCACGAACGCCCGGCGCGCCAACTGCACCCGCCGCGTGCGGTTGGTGAAGGTGCCGGTGGTCTCGACCACGGTGGCGATCGGCAACAGCACATCGGCGATCTCGGCGGTAGCGTGGCCGTCGGTATCGATGACGGCCACGAAGTCGAGCTTCTCCGCCACCTGATCGAGCCACTCTTGGCCCTGTGACGGCGCCAGATCGGCGCGCCACAGCACCAGCGCTTTCAACTCCCCGGCCTCAGCGGCGCGTAGGATTGCCGGCGCATCCGGCGACAACCCGAGTGCTCGCAGCCCGGCGGTGTTGGGGTTCTTGTCGGCGTCGATGAGAAAATCGTCGCGCGAGGCTTGGGCGGGCGACCAGGAGAGACCGGCCAACCGACTGCCCGCAAAGCCCTCACGGAACAGCCGCGCGAAGAGATAGGCCTCCTCGTTCGACGCCTGCGCCGAGACCAGCGCCCCGATACAGTGAGCGCCGTAACGGTCGCGGACCTCGTGCAGAGCGCGGACTAGCAACCCCTGCGCCGCCTCGGCCGCTGCCCCTACCCACTCCCCGCCCTCGCGGATCATCGGCTTGAGCAGCCTCCGCTCGCTGTGCAGCCGGCGAAAGCTGCCCCGGCCTTCATCGCACATCCAGTACTTGTTCACCGCCTCGTTCTCGCGCGGGCGAAAACGGAACACTTGGCCGCGGCGGTGATGGACGTCGATGTTGCAGCCGGTGGCGCACGCGGTGCACACCGAGGCGGTGTGGTCGAGGTACCACACGCGTGCTTGGAAACGGAACTCCTTGTTAGTCAGAGCGCCGACCGGGCAGATATCGACGATGTTGCCGGAGTACGGGTTGTCGACGCGCTGGCCTGGGAAGATGTCGATGCGGTTCTGCGTGCCGCGCTGGAAGATGCCCAGCTCGCGGGTCTTGGTGACCTCGTCGAGAAAGCGCACGCAGCGGGTGCAGAGGATGCAGCGCTCCTGATCGAGCATGATCAGGCGGCCAACGTCGAGCGCCTTGCCCTTGCGGAGCTTCTCGGCCAGCGGCATCCGACTCGGCTGGCGGTCGTGATCCATGTAGTAGTCTTGCAGCTTACACTCGCCGGCCTGGTCGCAGATGGGGCAGTCGATCGGATGGTTGAGCAGGAGGAACTCGAGCACTCCCGCGCGCACTTGCTTGACGCGCTCGCTCTGCGTGCGCACCACCATGCCCTCGCCCGCCCGGGTGTTACAGGCGATTTGCAGCTTCGGCATCTTCTCGATTTCGACCAGGCACATGCGGCAGTTGCCGGCGACGGAGAGGCCGGGGTGATAGCAATAGTGCGGGATCTCGATGCCGAGCTGCTCGGCGGCTTGGATCAGATTGGTGCCGTCCGCCACCGTGAGCTGCTGGCCGTCGATTTCTAGTGTCGGCATGGTTCACCCACTTACGAAGCCGCGGCTTGGTGCGGGCGGGCGGCGAGCCGTTGCGGGCAGCCGCCCAGGCGCAAGTGCTCTTCGAACTCGTCGCGGAACTTGGCGATGAAGCTCTTCACCGGCATGGCGGCGGCGTCGGCGAGCACACAGACGGTGTTGCCCATCATGTTGTCGGCCACTTGCAACAGCAGCTCGAGGTCGCGCGGGTCGGCGCCGCCGTCTTCGAGATGCGTGAGCAGGCGGTAGAGCCAAGGGGTCCCTTCGCGGCAAGGGGTACATTGGCCGCACGACTCGTGGGCGTAGAAGTGGGCGATCACCTTGAGCGCCTTCACCATGCAGGTGTCTTCGTCCATGACGATGACGCCGCAGGAGCCCAGCAGCGAGCCGGCCTTGGCCACCGACTCGAAATCCATCGCCACGTCGATCTCGTCGGCGCGCAGCACCGGCACCGACGAGCCGCCGGGGATTACCGCCTTGAGGCGCTTGCCGCCCGAGATGCCGCCGGCGAAGTCGTAGATCACCTCGCGCAGCGGCGTGCCCATCGGCGCCTCGTAGACGCCGGGGCGCTGGACGTGGCCGCTGACGCAGAACAGCTTGGGCCCCGGCGACTTCTCCGGTCCGATCGCTTTGAACCACTTGGCGCCGCGGTTGATGATCGGCACCACACAGGCCAGCGTCTCGACGTTGTTGACGATAGTGGGGGCACCGAAGATGCCGTAGGTGGCCGGAAACGGCGGCTTCACCCGCGGGTAGGCGCGCTTGCCTTCGAGCGCTTCGATCAGCCCGGTCTCCTCGCCGCAGATGTACGCTCCCGCCCCGCGGTGCACGTAGACCTCGAGCGCGTAGCCGGTGCCCAAGATGTTGTCACCGAGATAGCCGCGCGCGCGGGCTTCGGCCAGCGCCTCCTCCAGCCGCTGGGCGCCGCGGGCAAACTCACCGCGGATGAAGATATACGCCGTGTGACAGCCGATGGCGTAGGCGGAGATGATGATGCCTTCGAGCAGCAGGTGGGGGTTGTGCTCGATGATCTGGCGATCCTTGAAGGTGCCCGGCTCGCTCTCGTCGGCGTTGCACAGCAGGTAGGTCTTGGGCGCGTTCTTCGGCAAAAAGCCCCACTTCACGCCGGTGGGAAAGCCGGCGCCGCCGCGGCCGCGCAGGCCCGAGTCCTTCACTTCTTCGGTGATCTGCGCCGGCTGCATCTCGGTCAGGGCCTTGCGAACGGCGCTGTAACCGCCGTCGGCCTCGTAGACTTCGAGGCGCCGGAGATCGGGCACCTGCTCGTGGCGCAGGAGAATCTTCTCGCTCATGAGCGCTCGCGGTGGGGCGCGCCGTCAGCTGGGCTCGGCCACGGCGGCGAGCAGCTTCTGTTTTTGACGCTGGATCTTGCGCTGCAGCGCCATCAGCGCGTCGAGCACCGTCTCGGGCCGCGGCGGACAGCCGGGGACGTAGACGTCCACCGGAATGATGCGGTCGATCCCGGGCAGGGTGGAGTAGTTGTCGTAGAAGCCGCCGGTCGAGGCACAGGCGCCGAACGACATAACCCACTTGGGCTCGGCCATCTGGTCGTAGACGCGCTTGAGGATCGGCGCTTGCCGGCAAGTGACCGTGCCGATGACCATCAGCAGGTCCGACTGGCGCGGGGTGAAGCGGGGCAGCAAGGCGCCGAAGCGGTCGATATCGTATGGCGCCATCGAGATCGACATGAACTCCATCGCGCAACAGGCGGTGGCAAACGGGTACGGGAAGAGCGAAAACTTGCGGGCCCAGCCCAGGGCTTTGTCCACCGTGGTGAGCACCACACTATCAGCCAGCAGGGCCTCGGGCCCTTGCCCAATCGACGCGGTCGGCTTTGCCATGTGACTCCCAGGTCGCGGCGAGCCGCGACTCCGAAGTTGCGCGACCTTTATCACTTAGGACCCGGTAGTCAACGCGCCGCGGCGGCACGGCCACTAATGGTCGAGCGCGGCGGGCTTATCGCGTGCAACCGCTGCCTCCCGGTTCCCTTTTGCTTGCGATCATGGTTCAACTCACGCTGCGTGAGCGACTTCATCAACCTCTGGCTGCACCTGCTCGGCCTGGCTGCGTACTTCGGCGCCACCCTGGCCGTGCTGCTGATGGTCTTGCCGCCGGCGATGGCGCAGCCCGACCCGGCAGTGCGCCGGCGCCAGCTCGCCGCCGCGTTGCAGGTTTACAACCCCTTGGTGATTGCCGCGCTGGGCGTGGCACTGATGACCGGCGCCTTCAATCTAACCAGCTACAAGGCCGCGCTACGCGGCGCCTTCTTTACGGAACTGGGCTCGTTGCTGGTGTGGAAGCTCGGCCTCGCCTTCGTGCTGATCATGCTGGCAACCTACGGCGCCTTCGGGCTCGGACACCGCCTGGTGCGCTTTGAGCAGTGGGGCGAGCCGGTGGAGGCGGACAAAGAGGCCGCCATGATCCGCCGCCTGCGGGCAACCTTGCTGCTGGCGCTCGTGCTCACCGCGATGATCACCGCACTGGGCTTGCGCCTTGCGCCGCGCGGATTGCCCACGCCGCCTCCGGTGCAGCCGAAGCAAACTTCCGCCTGAGAACGGCAGCGCGGGCGGCAGTTCGGGAGAGGATGCCATGGAAGTTTTCAAACACGCCGGCAGCCTGGCGGCGTTCGCGCCGGCCAAGCTGCAGAAGGTCAACCTCTTCGATAGCGAGCGCATGTTCTGCGATGTCTACGGCCTCGAGCCGGGGCAGGAGCAGAAGGCCCATAGCCATGCGGGCAGTGACAAGGTCTACTACGTCATCGCCGGCAGCGGGCGGTTGCAGATCGGGGCCGAGAGCCGGGAGGTCGGCGCGGGCCACGCGGTGTTTGCCCCCGCCGGCTCCAGCCACGCGGTGCACAACCCCGGGCCGGAGCGGCTGACCCTGCTGGTGTTCATGGCGCCCAAGCCCTCGTAGCCCGAGCCCAGGCGTTGCGGCGCCGGGCCTCGGGTGCTAAGGTCCGGCCGCAAATTCGCCGGACAGCCGCGCATCATTTCCATCCCGTTGGAGGTTACCCTCTCATGCTGATTCCAGCCACCCATCTTCGTGTCGGTATGGTCATCAACTACCAGAACGACCTCTACCGCATCACGAACGTCGTCCACGTAACCCCGGGCAATTGGCGCGGCATGGTGCAAACCAAGATGCGCAGTATCCGTACCGGCACGCAGACCGAAAACCGCTTCCGCTCGGAAGATAAGGTCGACCGCATCACCTTCGAGCAGCACGAGATGGAGTTCCTCTACCACGACGGCGACGACTACCACTTCATGAATACGGAGAACTACGAGCAGATCGCCATGAACGCCGAGGACCTCGGCGACGTGGTCAACTACCTCATCCCCAACTCGAAGATCCAGGTGGATTTCTACGAAGAGAAGCCCGTCGGCGTCTCGCTGCCCAAGACCGTCGATCTCAAGGTCACCGAGACCGCCCCCGGCCTCAAGACCGCCACGGTGACCAACGTACTCAAGCCCGCCACCACCGAGACCGGCCTGGTGGTGCAAGTCCCCAACTTCATCAATGAAGGCGACATGATTCGCGTCGATACCGACACCGGCGAGTACCTTTCGCGCGCGAAGTGAGGCCGCGCTCAAGCAACGCGGCCGAGCGCAATAGTCACCGCTGCTCGCGCCAGCCGAACGCCTGCCCGGCCCGCTCGGCGATCGCTTCGCCGATCAGCAACGAGGCGGTAGCGGCGGGGGATGGGGCGTTGAGGACGTGGATCACGCGCTCGCCCGCTTGAATCGCGAAGTCATCGACCAGCGCACCGCTGGGATCGAGCGCTTGTGCCCGCACCCCGGCACCGCCGGGCTCAAGATCGCTTTCGTGCAGCTCCGGCAGCAGGCGTTGCAGGGCGCGCACGAAGGCGCGCTTGCTGAAAGAGCGGTACATCTCCCCGAGTCCAGTGCGCCAGAATTTGGCGGCCAGGCGGATGAAGCCGATGAAGGTCAGCGCCTCCCAGGCATCGCGCGGATTGAAGTCGGTCTTGCCGTAGCCTTCGCGCTTGAGGCTGAGCACCGCGTTCGGACCGGCTTCGACGCCGCCGCCGATCATGCGCGTGAAGTGTACCCCGAGGAACGGAAAGGCCGGGTCGGGCACCGGGTAGATCAGCGCCTGCACCAGCGACTGCCGCTCCGGCAGCAAGCGGTAGTACTCACCGCGAAAGGGCACGATGCGCAGCGGCGGTTGAAAACCTGCCAGGCGGGCGATGCGGTCGCAGTGCAAGCCGGCGCAATTGATCAGATTGCGCGCCCGCACGCCGCCGCCGTTGGTCTCGATCGCCCAGCCGCCCCCGTCGCGGGCAATGGCCAGCACGCGCGCGGCGGTGCGCACCTCGCCGCCGCGGTGGCGCACGATCTCGGCGTACTTCTGCGCCACGGCAACGTAGTCAACGATGCCGGTGGCCGGCACGTGCAAAGCTTTCAGACCGGCAGCGTGGGGCTCGATCTCGCGCAGGCGCTCGCGGCCGATCTCCTCGAGTTGTACGCCGTTGGCGAGGCCGCGCCGCCGCAGTTCTTCCAGGCGCGGCAACTCCGCCGGCGTGGTCGCCACCACCACCTTGCCGCAGAGTTCGTGCGCCAAGCCGTGCTCGTGGCAGAACGCCACCAGCCGCCGCGCCCCGGCCACCGTCATCTGCGCCTTGAGCGAGCCCGGCCGGTAGTACAGCCCGGAGTGGATCACGCCGCTGTTGTGCCCGGTCTGGTGCTGCGCCAGCGCGCCTTCCTTCTCCAGCACCAGCGGCGGTGCCTGCGGATAGCGCCGGCTCACCGCCAGCGCGGTCGCCAGCCCCACAATCCCGCCGCCGATAATGACCGCCTCAGCCTCTGGCATCGGCCCGCCTCGTGCGTTTGAGTCCCGCCATACATTGGTCAATACTCCAGCGCCGACGGAGACCGCAATGCGACGCGAACCGAGCCAAATTTCCGCCCTCACCGTCTTCACCGCCAAACACTTCGCCGACGAGCGCGGCTTCCTGTTGCAGTCATGGGTGAAGCAAGACCTCGAGGCGCTCGGCCTCCCCAGCGCTTTCAAGCAGGCGATCCAAACTTTCTCCAAGCGCGCCGTGGTGCGAGGCCTGCACTTCCAGTGGGACCCGCCGATGGGCAAGCTGGTGCGCTGTGTGGCCGGCGCCATCATCGACGTGGTGGTCGACGTGCGCCACGGCTCCCCCACCCTCGGTGACCACGTCGCCGTCGAGCTGAGCGGGCGCAACCATCAAGTCATCTGGGTGCCTCCCGGTTTCGCTCACGGTACGCTGGCGCTCGCGGATGACACCATCGTGCTCTACGAATGCACGGCCGAGCACGGGCCCGGGCGCGAGGGCGGTATCTTGTGGGACGATCCCGCCCTTGCCATCGCCTGGCCGCTGCCCGCCGGCGCTGCCGCCCTCGTCTCCGAGAAAGATCGCCAGGCCCCTACCCTGGCGCAATGGTTGGTCGATCCGCGCTCGCAGCACTTCAAGTACTGAGAGGCCTTCCTAGCGCGGGCTGACGCCCGCAACCCAAAGCTCGACAGGGTATTCCGTCATGCCCGCAATCCCTAAGCGGGCATCCAGGGGCGGTGAGGCTCCGGATGGATTCCCGCCTTCGCGGGAATGACGGAGGGAAATCTGCGCGCGACGCCAAGACTTTCGGCCATAGTAGCTCAG
>JACQVA010000036.1 GCA_016210005.1 Deltaproteobacteria bacterium
CATCAGCGGCACGTCGGGAAACTCAATGTAATAGAAGATGCAGCGGCGCAGGAAGGCGTCGGGCAGCTCCTTCTCGTTGTTCGAGGTGATCATCACCACCGGGCGGTGCTGGGCGCTGACTTCCTCGCTGGTCTCGGTGATCGAGAACCGCATCTCGTCCAGCTCGCGGAGCAAGTCGTTCGGAAACTCGAGGTCGGCCTTGTCGATCTCATCGATGAGCAGGACGTGGCGCTCCTTGGCGGCGAAGGTCTGGCCCAGCGGCCCAAGCTTGATGTAGCGGCGGATGTCGGAGACATCACCGGAGCCGAAACGGCTGTCGTTGAGCCGTTGCACGGTGTCGTAGACATAGAGCCCGTCGGCCGCCTTGGTGGTCGACTTGATGTGCCACGACAGCATCGGCATGCCGAGGCCGTCGGCGACGTGCTTGGCGAGCACCGTCTTGCCGGTGCCCGGCTCGCCCTTGAGCAGCAGCGGCCGTTCGAGGGCGATGGCGCAGTTGACGGCATCGACCAGTGGACCCGAGGCGATGTAGCCGGGCGTACCTTGGAAACGCTTGAAGCCGTTGGCTTTACTCATGCCGGGCAGAACTAGCGCCGGCACGGGTTTGGATCAATACCCGCATGGCCGGCGCGGGCTACTAAGGTGCAGTCGGCAACGAACCGGCTAAGAGTTGTCGCCAATCGTCGGCCGAGAGTTCGCGCCCGCCCGGATCAACTGCCGGCTTGACTCTCACTCGCCGACCGACGATTCTCGCGCCATGTTCCTCGACCTCTTCTACGGCTTGCGCAACGAGGGTGTTCCGCTCGCCATCCAGGAGTGGCAGGCCTTTCTGCGCGCGCTTGAAGAAGACCTGCACGGCTCTAGTCTGCTGCGCTTCTACCACCTCGGCCGCGCCTGCCTGATCAAGAGCGAGACTTACTTCGATGCCTACGACCGCGTCTTCGCGCGCGTCTTCAAGGGGGTCGAAGGTAGACTCGACGAGCAGGCCACCGAGAGGGTGCTCGAATGGCTGCGTGATCCGAAGAACTTCCCCGAGCTCTCGCCCGAGGAACTGGCGCGGCTGGAGCAGCTGAGCGCGGATGAATTGATGCGGCGCTTTCTCGAAACGCTGGAGAAGCAGACCGAACGCCACGACGGCGGCGATCGCTGGGTCGGTACCGGCGGCAAGTCCCCCTACGGCCACGGCGGACAACACCCCACCGGCATTCGCGTCGGCGGGCCGAGCAAGAGCCGCTCGGCGATGAAGGTGGCGGAAGAACGCCGCTTCAAGGACTACCGCACCGACCTCACCCTCGATGTCCGCCAGCTACGCACCGCCTTGCGCCGCCTGCGCCAGCTCACCCGCGGTGGCGAGGCCAGCGAACTCGACCTCGATGAGACCATCGACGAAACCTGCAAGAACGCCGGCGAGATCGAACTGGTGTTTCGCCCCCCGCGCCGCAACGACGTGCACTTGCTCTTGCTCATGGATGTCGGCGGCACCATGGAGCCGTTCTTCGAGCCGGTGAGCCGGCTGCTCACCGCCCTGCATGAAGAACGCGGCCTGCGCCAGTTCCAGCCTTACTACTTCCACAACTGCGTCTACGACCACATCTACAGCGGCGCGCGCATGACCCGGGCCGAAGCCGTGCCCACCGGTGACGTGTTGAGCCGGCTCGACAACCGCTGGAAGGTGTTGTTCGTCGGCGACGCCTCGATGCACCCGGCCGAGCTGCTCGAACCCTTCGGCAACATCGATCCGCGCCGCACCTCCGATACGCCCGGCATCGCCTGGCTCCACCGCATCGCCACCCACTTCGAGCGCTCGGTCTGGCTCAATCCCGAAACGCCGCCCTACTGGGAGGCACACACCGTGCGCCTGATTCGCCGCCTCTTTCCGATGTTCCACCTCAGCGTCGACGGCCTAACGCAAGCCGTGCAAGCGTTGGTCGGCGCCCGCGTCTAGCCCCCGCAGGAGTTCCCGATGATCGAATGGAGCGAACAACACCTCATGATCCGCGACGCCGTGCGGCGGTTCATCGAAGCCGAGATCAAACCGAAGCTCGAACAGATCGAACACGGCGAGCAGCCGCCGTACGACATCATCCGCAAGCTGATGGCCACCTTCGGCATGGTCGATATGGCGCGTGCGCGCTTTGAATCCCAGATCGCGCGCGACCGCGCCCGCGCGCGCGGCGAGGCCGGCGCCGCCAAGTCCGGCGGCGGCGGCATCGGCGAAGCCGCCGGTTTGGCGCTGATCCCGATCATCGAACTGTGCCGGTACTGCCCGGGCATCGTCACCGCCATGGGGGTCAGCGTCGGCTTGGCGGCCGCCGCCATCATGTCCAAAGGGACGGTCGCGCAGAAGGAACGCTGGGGGCTGGCGCTGCTGACGATGGAGAAGATCGGCGCCTGGGCCATCACCGAGCCCGGCTCCGGCTCCGACGCCTTCGGCGGTATGAAGTCCACCGCCCGGCGCGACGGCGACAGCTACCTGCTCAACGGCAGCAAGACCTTCATCACCAACGGTCCCTACGCCGACACCATCATCTTCATCTGCAAGCTGGATGAGCCGGGGGTGGATGCGAAGCAGCGTAAGGTGCTCAGCTTCGTGCTGGAAAAAGGCATGCCGGGCCTGACGCAGTCCAAGCCGTTGCGCAAGATGGGCCTGCACTCCTCGCCCACCGGCGAGCTGTTTCTCGAAGACGTGCGCGTGGGCAAAGACCGGCTGCTGGGCGAGACCGAAGATGCCCCGGCGCGCGCGGGCGCCAAGGAGACCTTCTCGATGGAGCGCACCGGCGTGGCGGCGATGGCCTTGGGCATCGTCCAGCAGTGCCTCGATCTGAGCCTGGACTACGCCCGCACCCGGGTCCAGTTCGGCCGGCCGATCGGCGACTTTCAGCTCATTCAACTCAAGCTCGCCAAGATGGAAGTGGCGCGCATGAATCTGCAGAACATCGTCTTCCGGCAAATCGAGATGGCCGAACACGGCAAGGGGATGAGTTTCGCCGAAGCCTCGGCGTGCAAGCTCTACGCCGCGCAGACGGCCACCGAGGTCGCGCTCGAAGCGGTGCAGCTGTTCGGCGGCAATGGCTACATGGCCGAGTACCAGGTCGAGCAGCTCTGCCGCGATGCCAAGGCGATGCAGATTTACGCCGGCACCGACGAAATCCAGATCTCACAGATCGCCCGCAGTCTACTGGCGGCGGAGTCGTAGGCGGCTCAGCCGGCGCCGATTACTCGTTGTAGCCCTGCGCCGGCCTCGCTAGAATGCGCCCATGCTGATTACGATCTCCGGCACGCCCGGCAGCGGCAAGACCACGGTGGCGCGTTTGCTCAGCCGGCAGCTGGGGTTGCCCCACGTCTACGCCGGCGATCTCTACCGCCACGAAGCCGAGCGGCGCGGCTTGTCGCTGGCCGAGTTCAACCGGCTGGCCGAGCACGATCACTCGATCGACCGCGAGCTCGACGCCCGCTTGGCGGCCTACGCCCGTCAAGGCAACGTCGTGCTCGAAGGCCGCCTGGCCGCCTTCATCGCCCGGCAAGAAGGGGTGCCCGCGCTCAAGGTCTGGCTCACGGCTAGTGATGAGACGCGCGCCCGCCGTGTCGCCGAACGCGAGCGCGGCGATTGGCGGCAGATCCTCCAGGATAACCGCGAGCGCAATCACTCTGACGCCACCCGTTACCGGGCCATCTACGGCTTCGATCTTAACGACACCTCGCTCTACGATCTTATCCTCCACACCGACGACGAGACCCCGGCGGCGCTGACGGAACAAATCCTGGCGGCGGTGCGCGCCGAGTCGCCCAAGCAGCGAGCAGCGCCGGCGCGGCAGGGGCGATGAAAGCGGCCGACCTGATCGAGAAGGTCCGCGCTTACAACAGCGCCGGCGATGCCGAGCTCATCCGCCAGGCGTACGACTTCTCCGCGCGCGTCCACAAGGGCCAAAAACGCGAGTCGGGCGAGCCCTACCTCACTCATCCCGCCGCTGTCGCCGGCATCATCGCCGAGCTGCGGCTCGATGTTCCCAGCATCGTCGCCGCCCTGCTGCACGACACGGTCGAGGACACGCTGACGACGCTGGAGGAGATCGAGGCCGCTTTCGGCCAAGAGGTCGCCGCCCTAGTCGACGGCGTCACCAAGATCAGCCAGATCAACTTCACCAGCCGCGAGGAGAAACAGGCCGAGAACTTCCGCAAGATGATCTTCGCCATGGCGCGCGACATCCGCGTCATCCTGATCAAACTCGCCGACCGCACCCATAACCTGCGCACGCTCAACGCCCTGCCGGCGGAACGCCAGCAGGACATTGCCCAGGAGACGCTCGACATCTACGCGCCGCTGGCGCACCGGCTGGGCATCTACTGGATCAAGAGCGAACTCGAAGACAGCGCCCTGCGTTACCTGCGCCCGGAGGTCTACTACCAGCTCAAGCGCAACGTCGCCAAGAAGAAAGCCGCGCGCGAGCGCTACATCAAGGAAGTCATCGACGTGCTGCGCAAGCGGCTGGAGACCGCCGGCATCAGCGCCGAACTCTCCGGCCGGCCCAAACACTTCTACTCGATCTACCAGAAGATGCAGAGCCAGAACCTGCTCTACGATCAGATCTACGACCTGGTCGCCTTCCGTGTCATCGTCGACACCGTGCGCGAGTGCTACGAAGCGCTCGGGGTGGTGCACGCCGCTTGGAAGCCGGTGCCCGGCCGCTTCAAGGATTACATCGGCCTGCCGAAAGCCAACGGCTACCAGTCGCTGCACACCACCGTCATCGGACCCTACGGCGAGCGCATGGAGGTGCAGATTCGCACCCACGAGATGCACCGGGTGGCGGAATCGGGCATCGCCGCCCACTGGCGCTACAAGGGGCCGGGCACGCCGGCCGAGGAAACCCAGCGCTTTGCCTGGCTGCGCCAGCTGCTCGAGTGGCAGCAGAACCTCTCCGACCCGCAGGACTTCCTGCGTTCGGTCAAGGACGATCTTTTCAGCGACGAGGTCTTCGTCTTCACGCCCCGCGGCGATCTGTTCAATTTCCCCGAGGGCGCCTCGGTCATCGACTTCGCCTTCCGCATCCACTCGGAGGTCGGCAACCACTGCGCCGGGGCGCGCGTCAACAGCCGGCTGGTGCCGCTGCGCTATCGGCTGCACAATGGCGACACGGTGGAAATCATCACCACCGCCACTCAGACTCCCAGCTCCGACTGGCTCAATTTCGTCAAGACCAGCCGCGCCAAGGCCCGCATCCGCAGTTGGATCAAGTACCAGCAGCGCGCGCGTAGCATCGCCGTCGGCCGCGAAATCCTCGAGCGTGATCTGGCGCGCTATGACCTCGATCTGGGGAAGTTGCGCAAGGACGGCAAACTGGCCGCCGCGGTCAGCGGCCTGTCGGTGCGCGATGAAGACACCCTGCTAGCCGCGGTCGGTTACGGTAAGATCACCGCGCACCAGGTGATGGTCTACGTCGTGCCGCCCGAGCAGCTGAAGGCGGCGGCCGCGGCCCACGAAGAAAGCGCGCTCAAGCGGCTGTTTCGCATGGTGCGCCGCCAAGCCCCCGGCGGCGTGCGTGTCAGCGGTGTCGAGGACATGTTGGTGCGCTTCGGCAAGTGCTGCGACCCGCTGCCGGGCGAGCGCATCCTCGGCTTCATTACCCGCGGCCGCGGCGTCACCGTGCACACCATCGACTGCCCGCGGGTGCTGGAGAGCGACCCGCAACGGCGCGTCGAGGTAGTGTGGGAAGACGGCGCCCAGAAGGCGCTGCGGCCGGTGACCGTCGAGGTCACCTGCGTCGATGAGCCGGGCTTGCTGGCCGCCATGAGCAAGGCCATCAGCGGCACCGGCGTCAACATCAGCCGGGCCCAGGTCAAGAGCGAGCCCGACAAGCACGCGCTCAACTCCTTCGAGGTCATGGTCGGCGACGCCAACCAGCTCAACCGCGTGATCCGCGCCCTCAGCAAGGTGCGCGGCGTCACCCGCGTTGCGCGGGCGCGCGGATGATCGCGATTGCAGTTGGGCCGCAGTGGTAGCGCGACCGCAGGGCTGCGCGATGAGAGCTTAAGGAGCGACATGAAGACGGTAGTCAGCAGCGATTCCGCGCCGGCGGCCATCGGCCCTTATTCGCAGGCACTGCGCGCCGGCGATTGGCTGTTTTGCTCGGGCCAGATCGGGTTGGACCCGCTCACCGGCACGCTCGTAAGTGGCGCGGTGGTAGCGGAGACGGAACAGGTGCTGGCAAACCTGGCGGCGGTGCTCCAAGCGGCGGGCGGCTCACTCGCCGATGTGGTGCGAACGACGATCTACCTCGTTGATCTCAGCGACTTCGCGCGGGTCAACGAGGTCTATGCGGCCCACTTCCGCCAGCCCTACCCCGCCCGGGCGACGGTCGGAGTCGCCAGCCTGCCGCGCGGTGCACGGGTCGAGATCGATGCGATTGCCTTGCTCGCAGGGGCAGCCGCTACTCGCTGAAGATCCGGCGGGCGAGCCGCGAGGGTACGACCCGGCTTGGACGCCCTTCTCGCTTTCCCGTCGTACAGCCTTCGCCGGCTGTCACTTTTGACTTTCGGCAACTCGCCGGCTAAGCGGCCTTGAGGACCTTGCCAGTGCGCAAACAACGGGTGCAGACCAGAATACGGCGAACGGTGCCCGCAAGATTGGCGCGCACACGCTGCAGGTTCGGCCGCCACAGGCGCTTGGACTTGTTGTTGGCGTGGCTGACTCGATTGCCCACCGCGGACTGCTTGCCACAGACTTCACACATGCGTGCCATTGCTACTCCCTCACGAAAGAGCAGCAGAGCTAGCACAGCGACCCTACGGGTGCAACGCCATGAGCGACCATGATATCGCGGCCATCGAGGGTTATCTGCGCCAGCAGCTGGCCCCCCGGTTCGGCCAGATTGCCAGTGCGGCGGCGCAGCGTGCCGACCCGCTGCTGGGCGAAGCCCACGATCTACGAGCCGCCCGCGGTAGCATCGCCTGGCAAGTCACCGGCGCGGGCACCTGGTATCTCAACATCGCCGAGGGCGCGATGGTGGTGGATAGCTGCCCGCTCGAAGCCCCGTTCATGCACGTGGCGCAGTCGCTGGCGGATTGGCAGCTCTTCGCCGGCGGGGCGGCGAGCACCGGCTTCATGGGCGCCGGCGCTTCTCGCCGAGCGCTGGGCAAAGCCCGCATCGAGCGCTTGCGCAACCTCAGCGGCACCGTCCGCTTCGTGGTGACCGGCTTGGGCGGCGGCGGCGCGTGGTCGTTCGTAACCCACTTCGGCGCCGCACCCATGCCGCCCGAGCCGCAGACCACGGTGACGGTTGACGCGCTGACCATGCAGCGCTTGCAGAGCGGCGAGGTCAGCCCCCAGCTTGCCTTCATGCAGGGCAAAATCCGCATCACCGGCGACGTTGCCGTCGCCATCCAACTGGGCACGGTGTTGCTGATGTGAGCGGCAGCGCTGATTGACTACTGCCGTAGTCGCCGCGCGGCGCCAGGATTCTTTCCTGCTACTTTGGACTTTCGACTTCGGACTCTCGACTCTGGGACGTCGCCCGGATGCGCGCCACCAGCGCGCTGGTCGAGAATCCCGGTGCAAACCGCAGCGAGCGCACGCGGCCGCCGCGTGCGCGTACGATCTCGGCGCCGACGATGCGCTCGGGGCGCCAGTCTCCCCCTTTCACCAACACGTCGGGCTGCACCAACTCGATCAACGCCAGCGGCGTATCCTGAGTGAAGATCACCACCGCATCGACCGGCGCCAGCGCGGCCAGCACCTCGGCGCGCGCGGCCTGGGGCACCAATGGCCGGCCCGCCCCCTTGCCCAGCCGGCGCACCGAGACGTCGCTGTTGACTCCGACCACCAGCACGTCACCGAGGCGGCGGGCCGCGCTCAGGTAGCGCACGTGCCCGACGTGCAGCAGGTCGAAGCAACCGTTGGTGAAAACGATGCGCCGCCCGGCGCGCCGCCAGGCAGCGCAGCGGCGCTTGAGCGCCGGCCAACTCATTATCTTGCTGCGCACCCGTTGCTGATCCCGAATTCGGCGCCAGGAATCAAGCCCCCGCTCCGTTTCCTGTCGCGCCACTTCCTTGTCAACGCCCACGCCCGGTGTTAGGAACGGGACCATGCCGGACTATCGCCGCCGGGCCGCGCGCGAAGCCATGAGCGTGCGGCTCGACGTCAACGGCATGATGGCAGAAGCCATCGGCCAGCAGGGGACAACACGGGAGGAGGTGGAGGAGCTGGCGCTGCGGGCGGCGGAGCTCGCGCACGTGCTGCTCGCTCGCCGGGCGGCCGGGGAGCTGCCCTTCTACGAACTGCCGCACCGGCGCGAAGCGCTGGCGGCCGTCAACGCCGCCGCTACCGCCGTACGCGGGCTCGACACGCTGGTCGTCCTCGGCATCGGCGGCTCGGCACTGGGCGCACGCACGCTGATCGAGGCGCTCGGGCGCCCCAGTCCGCGCGTGCTGGTGGTCGATAACATCGACCCGGTCACGGTCGGTGCCCTGCTCGATGGCCTCGATCTTACGCGCACGGTCTTCAACGTGGTCAGCAAGGGCGGCGAAACCGCGGAAACCATGGCCCAGTTTCTCATCATCCGCGAGCAGCTGCTGCGCCAGCTCGGGGCGGTCGACTACAAGCAGCGCTTGGTGATCACCACCGACGCTGAGTCGGGTCACCTGCGCCAGATCGTCAACGACGAGGGCTTCCTCGACTTGAGCGTGCCGGCCGGGGTCGGCGGGCGCTTCTCGGTGTTGACGCCGGTGGCTTTGTTTCCTGCCGCCATCGCCGGGGTCAAGCTCGAGGAGTTGCTGGCGGGCGCCGCCTGGATGGATACACGCACGCAAGGTGTCGAGCTCTGGCGCAATCCGGCCCATCTGCTGGCCGCGTTGTTGTACCTGGCCGAGGTCAAACAGCGCCGCAACGTGGTGGTGCTGATGCCGTACTGCGATCGCTTGCGGCTGCTGGCGCAGTGGTTCGCCCAGCTTTGGGCCGAGAGTTTGGGAAAGGCCGAGACCGTCGACGGCCAGCCGGCCCACTGCGGCCAAACCCCGGTGGCGGCCCTCGGCGCCACCGACCAACACTCGCTGTTACAGCTGCTGATGGCCGGGCCGGCCGACAAGGTGGTGGTGCTGGTGCGGGTCGAAGATCACGGCCGCGAACTCAGCATCCCGGCGGCTTACGCCGATCTCGACGGCGTCGGCTACCTCGGCGGCAATTGCCTCGGGGCACTGCTGAACATGGAGCAACGCGCCACCGAGCTGGCGCTGGTGCAAAGCCAGCGGCCGGTGATCACGCTCAGCCTGCCGCAGCTCAACGCCTTCACGCTCGGGCAGCTGCTCTACCTGTTCGAGGTCGCCACCGTGTTCGCCGGCGCCTTGCACCGCATCAACCCGCTCGATCAGCCGGGCGTCGAGCGCGGCAAGCGCCTGACCTACGGCTTGGCCGGCCGCAAGGGCTTCGAGGCCCAGCGCGCCGAGGTCGAGGACTGGCAGGCGCGCAAGCGCACGGAGTACGTGCTGTGATGGAAGCCGCCGCGCGCCAAGCCAGCAGCGCCGGCGCCAACCGCGTGCGCGTGCTGGCGCCGGAAGTCGCCAACCAGATTGCCGCCGGCGAGGTGGTCGAGCGGCCGGCGGCGGTGGTGAAGGAACTGGTCGAAAACGCCATCGATGCCGGGGCGCAGCAGATCGACGTCAGCTTGGAAGACGCCGGCATCGGACTGATCGCCGTCATCGACGACGGCGAGGGCATGTCGTCGGCGGATGCCGTCTGCGCCTTCTCGCGCCACGCCACCAGCAAAGTGACTTCGGCCGACGATCTGTTTCGCATCACCACTCTGGGTTTTCGCGGCGAGGCGCTGGCGAGCATCGCGGCGGTGTCGACCACCACCCTGACGACGCGGCCGGCGGCGGAGCTGGCCGGCACGCGCGTGCTGGTGCGCGGCGGCACCGTTATCGAGGCGGGCGAGGCGGGCACGCCCCCGGGCACCCGCGTCGAGGTCGCCGACCTCTTCGGCAATACCCCGGCCCGGCGCAAGTTTTTGAAGGCCCCGGCCACCGAGGTCGGGCACGTCAACGAACTGATGACCCGCATCGCCCTGGCTTTTCCCGCCATCGGTTTCACCCTGCGTCACGGCCCGCGCCAACTGCTGGCCTTGCCGGCCGCCGGTGATCCGAGCGAGCGCATCGCCGCGATTTTCGGCCGCCAGCGCGCCGCCGAGCTGCTGGCCTTCAGTGCGCGCACGGCCACCGGAGAGGTGCACGGCTGGCTCAGCGGCACGCATGTGAGCATGCCGACGGCGCGGCAGATCTACACCTACGTCAACCACCGCTACGTCCGCGACAAGCTGGTCAGCCACGCGCTGGTGGCCGGCTACAGCACGCTCCTGATGCAGGGGCGCTACCCGGCGGCGGTGGTGTTCCTCGATCTGGCGCCCGATGAGGTGGATGTCAACGTGCACCCGGCCAAATCGGAAGTGCGCTTCCGGCGCGGCGGTGCGGTGCACGAGCTGTTGTCACGGGCAGTGCAAGAGCGCTTGCGCCAGCAGCCCGAAGTCGCGGCGGCGCCGGCCCCGCCGACCCCGGCGCCGGCCGGGTGGCAGATGCCGATTGCGCTGCGGCCCGCCGGCATGCCGGCAGCGCCGGCACGGCCGCCGGACGTGATCAGGCTGCGCCCGCTGTTGGCGCTGCCGCCGGCACCGCCAACTAATGGCGGCGCGGGCGAGCCGGTAGCCGCGGTTGCACCGGAGCCGGAGGCGGCGGGGTTCTTCTCCAGCATGAAGGTGATTGGCCAGGCCTTCGAGGGCTATCTCGTTTGCCAGCATGCCGAGGCGCTGGTGCTGATTGATCAGCACGCCGCGCACGAGCGCGTGGCCTTCGAGCGCCTGCGCCAGGCCTACGGCGCCGGGGGCGTCCCGCAGCAGCGGCTCTTGGTCCCGGCGCTGGTCGAACTCGGGCCGCGGGAGGCGGCGGTGCTGAACGAGCGGTTGGCGGAGCTACACGCGCTCGGCTTCGAGCTCGAGCCCTTCGGCGGCAGCAGCTTCGCCGTGCGCGCGGTGCCGGCGTTGCTGGCCGACGCCAACCCCGCGCTGCTGGTGCGCGACCTGGTGGAGGAATGCATCGAGGTCGGCGGCTCGCGCCGGCTCAACGAAGCCGCCGAGGCGGTGCTGGCACGGCTGGCCTGCCACAGCGTCATCCGCATCGGACAAACGCTGGGACTCGAACAAATCCGCGCCCTGCTCGGCGCCATGGATACCATCCCCTTCTCCGGCAACTGCCCCCATGGCCGGCCGGCCTATGTCACCCTCACCCGCGCTGAGTTGGAGCGCCTGTTCAAGCGCGCGTGAAGCCCGCTCTCGTCGGGGCCAAAGCCGTGCGCTCTGACAGCCGCCAGCCTCGTCCCACTGGTTCGATGGAGTCGCCCCTGGTCATAGCCCTGGTTGGCCCCACCGGCGTCGGCAAGACCGCCTGCGCGCTGGCGCTGGCCGAGCAGCTCGGCGCCGAGATCGTCAACGCCGACTCGCGCCAGGTCTACCGCTATCTCGACATCGGCAGCGCCAAGCCGAGCGCGGCCGAGCGTGCGCGCGTCGCTCACCACGTCTTCGACGTCGTCGATCCCGACGAGCCCTTCGACTGCGCCCGCTACCGCGAGCTGGCGCTGGCGGCGATCGCCGCAATTCAGCAACACGGCCGGCGCGCGCTGGTGGTCGGCGGGACGGGGCTGTATCTCAAGGCGTTGCGCTACGGGTTATTTCCCGGACCACCGCGTGATCCGGCGCTACGGCTGCGATTGGAGGCGGAAGAGGACGCCGAAGCCGGCAGCTTGCATCGGCGGCTGGCCGAAATCGATCGGACCACAGCCGCGCGGCTGCACCCGCATGACCGCGTTCGGCTTGTACGCGCGCTCGAGGTCCACACCCTTACCGGCCGGCCGCTGAGCGCGTGGCAAGCCGAGCACGGCTTTCGCGGCGAAGCCGTGCCCATGACCGTGATCGGCCTCACCCGGGCGCGCGCGCAGCTCCACCAGCGCATTGCCACGCGCTGCGCGGCGATGGTCGAGGCCGGGCTCGTCGACGAGGTCCTTAGCCTGTGGGCGCGCGGCTACCACCGCCAGCTGCCGGTCTTGCAGACCATCGGCTACCGCGAGATGGGCGCGGTGGCGGCGGGCGAGCTGACGATGGCCGCCGGCCTGGCCGCCATGACCCGCGCCACCTGCCAGCTCGCTAAGCGCCAGCTGACCTGGTTTCGCGCCGACCCCACCGTGCGCTGGTGCGACGCCGAGGAGGGCCTGGCGCCAACGCGAGCGATCCTGCTGCCGCGCTGATGTGAATCGCTACCAATCCGGTACGTTCTCACGCGCAATGACCGGGCAGCATCGGTAGGCGGCAGGTGGCAAATTGGACTAGACACCTCAGCTGGACGAGCGTTATACGGATAGCCGCATTTGCGATAGCACCGAAAGAACTGACAATTATCAGCGAGAATGGACCGCTTTGGTCTTGATCTCTGGGGTCCGAATCAGCATTCTGCACCGATCATGAAGAAGGGGGTAGTGATGCAGCCATACAGCAGAGTTGTCATGATCAGCGCGCTGGCCGTTGCGGTGAATGCTTGCACGCACACAATGAACGTGCGGAACCTCAACCAATACGTCAAACACGCCAACTCACCTCGCAAGCTGATCGTGTCGCTAGAGGATGGCTCTCGCGGCAGTGAACAGAAGTACTTCTCGTTCGTCCACGAAGCCCTGGCGACGCATCCGGATGTGAGCCGGGTCATGATGGCCGGGGAGGCGCAACCAGATGCCGTGCCAGATGTTGTTGTGAAGGTTACACCGCAGGCTAAGTACAACGGGTCGGGGTGGAACTACCTGATCACATTCCCGGGATTTGCCTTGTTCGCGCATGCCTGGAACGGCTACGTCTACAGCGCGGACCTGGTAACCGAGGTGGAAGTGTCTACTCCGGGGTCGCCTGAGGTCGCACGAAGCAATATTACGACGACCTACAACATGCGCCACTGTGACTTTGAGCGTGGCGCTTGGACCTCATCGGGGTGGTACACTCCGGGATGGGGCGGACTTAACTTGATCATCGGCTTCTTCATGGTGAATTACGACGAGGACAGCACGCCCGCCTTCCAGAAGGAAATCCGTTCTGCGTACGGGCAGTTCATCGCGAACTCCATCATAGAGACGGCCAGCGCTCGCCTTGAAGCCCGTGGCAGTTCTACCGGCGAGCCGGCGATATGCGCGACCTTCGATCCTTGGGGACGGGAGTTCCGGCTCGGGTGTGGCTAGCCTCGATCAACCCAGCACCGAAGCGGGCCTGCTGCAGGCCGGAGCCGGTTTGCAGTAGAATGCCCCCATGCTCATCCGCGACCCGATCCATGGCGACGTCGATTTGAGCCGGCTTGAAGTCGAGGTGCTCGACTTGCCGGCGGTGCAGCGGCTGCGCGGCATCAAGCAGCTCGGCACCGCGTACCTGGTGTACCCGGGTTGCGTGCACACCCGGTTCGAGCACTCGCTCGGCGCCTGTGCCGTCGCCCATCGCCTGATCGCAGCGCTGCGCCAGCGGGGCGCGATCATCGCCGGCGAGCTGGCCGAGGCCATCGGCTGCGCCGCCTTGATACACGACGTCACCCATGTGCCCTTCGGTCACACGCTCGAAGACGAGCGCCGGCTGTTCCCGCGCCACGACAAGGGCACGCGCCTGGCGCAGCAGCTCGACGGTGAGCTGGGCGCGCACCTTGCCCGGCTGGGCATCAAGGACCTGGTGGCCGCCCTGCTCGGCGCTCAGTCCGCGGCGGCGGTGCCGCGCTGGGCGCAACAGATCGTCGCCAGTACCATCGACGCCGATCTGCTCGACTATTTGCGCCGCGATGCCTACTGCGCCGGCCTGCGCCAGGACTACGACGATCGCATCTTCCGTTACTTCGTCATCGACGGCGACCAGCTCGGCCTAAACCTAACCAAGCACGGCATGGAGCGGCCCGACGCCTGGTCGGAGACCACCGCACTGTTGCGGCTGCGCTACTTCCTGACCGAGCGGGTGTACTACCACCACACCAAGGTGGCAGCCGGGGCGATGGTGTCGAAGGCGGTCGAGCTGGCGCTGCCGCTGGGCTTCGGCGAGCAGTCGCTGCTCGAACACAACGATTGGACACTGCTGGCGGCATTGGCGCAGCTGCCCGACCTCGGCGTGCGGCAACTGGTGGCGCGCTTGCAGCGCCGTGCGCTTTACAAACGCGGCTACGCCATCTCGTGCCGGACGGTGGCTGCGGCTGATCGCTCCCGCCTGGTGGCACAGTACCACGACTCGCCCGCCGCCCGCCGTCAAGCCGAGGCGGCGCTAGCGCGCACCCTCGGCTGCCGGCCGCACGAGCTGATCATCTACTGCCCGGCGCTGACGGTAATGAAGGAGGCCGCCGTGCTAGTGCGCCGCCCCAGCGGCCTGGCGCCGCTCAACCAGGACAGCGCCGCTGCCGGCTCGGAGATCGCCGCGCTGGAAGCCCGCTACGCGGCGCTGTGGCGGCTCTACGTCTTCGTCCCGGCCGAATTCGCCAGCGCAACCGCGGCCGCCGCCCGCGAGCACTTCGGCTACGCCAGCGAGTTCGCCTGAATACCCGAAGTCGAATGCCGTGTCCTCCGGAAATCGTCGCGCCGCGCGAAGATTCCACAGATCGTTGGCCCTGGAGGATAGCCCGGCCCGCCTTTCGTCATGCCGGCGAAAACCGGCATTCAGGCGGGGGACTCGGCCGCCCGTATCCACCTCGCGTTCGTGGGTAAGTAGCCGGCAGAGAATAAGAAACGCGCCACCGACAGCTACGCCCCCGCGCCCCAGAAGCTTGCCCGGCGCCAGCGGCGGCAGTTGCCTACCCTGCCCGGGCTCAGGCGCCAATAAGGGAAAACCCTAATGACCCCACGGGTATTTCCCAACTATCAACTCTAGTCTGCGTAAGCTACCAAATAAGTGTGTGCTCCTGGGCTGTGCGGCAAGCTGCACCGCCGGCCGGCTCGGGAGGTTGCAGTGAGGTTGCGGTTTTGCGGGCGAGGTTACGAGCTATGCAAGAAGCGCTGTGTATCGAGTTGGACCCGAACCTGCGGGCCGAGCTCGAGTTGATCATCAAGACCGGGCCGCCGCAACTGGGGCGGCGGGTGCAGATCATTTTGGCGCGTGCCGATGGCGTGTCCCTGAACGCCATCGGCGGCCGCGTCGGCATGCACCGCGACAGCGTGCGTCGCTGGGTGTTGCGATTCAACCATCGCGGCCTGGCCGGCTTGCAGCACGGCAACAAGGGCAAGCCGCGGAACGTCATCTTCAATGCCGCCACTCGGGCGGAAATCCGCCGCCGCGCCGATACGAACCCTCTTGGTTTGGGCGAGCCGTTCGCGCGCTGGTCGCTGTGCAAACTCCGCGACCACCTGGTTGAGCGTGGCATCGTTCGAACCATCAGCGTCGAGACGCTGCGCTTGATGCTGCTCAGCGAGCCTCTATCAAAGGTTTTTTGGACGCCTCGCCAGCGCGTCATCGAGCCGCTTCCGCCGGAAGTACGGCACCATCTCCTGGCCTCAGCCTACCACGCTGATCCGCAACAATCGAAACGAGCGCGTGCGCTGCTCGCGCTCGCCAACGGCGCCACCATAAGCGATGTCGTGGCAACGCAGCGGATCGGCAAGAGCCACCTGCGCCGCTGGCTCGCCGATTTCAGGCACTTCGGCCTGGCGGCACTGAATCCGCATGGGCCAACGCCGCCGGTTGGCGACACCGGCCGAGAGCTCAATACGCCGGCAAGCAGCAGTGGCCTCGCGCGCACCGCCGCGGCCTGAGCAAGGCACGGCCGGTAGTGGCCTGCTGCCCGGCGGCAGCTGGGAGTGAAGATACCGGCACGCGGGTGCACGTCGGTGTTCCAGGCGCAGTTCCCGCCTGCCCGCAGAAAGGACCAATTGAGCGTCACCATTGCGCTCGCGGATGACCACGCGGTGGTCCGTATCGGTGTGCAGGCGCTGCTGCAGGGCGAGCCGGATTTCACCGTGATCGGGGAAGCCGCCGACGGGTTGCAGGCGTTGGCGCTGGCGGAACGTCTGCACCCGGACGTGTTGGTGCTCGACGTCGCGATGTCCGGCTTGAATGGCTTGGAAGTCACCCGCCAGCTGGCGCAGCGAGCGCCGCGGACGCGGGTGGTGATCTTGTCGATGTACGCCGACGAGTCCTATGTCGCCGCGGCATTCCAAAACGGAGCCGCCGGCTACGTCCTCAAGGGAGCGGAACCGGCGGAATTGATTCGGGCGATCCACGAGGCCGCGGCCGGGCGGCGCTACCTTGGTGCACCCTTGTGTGCCGCGCCCGGAATGATGCGTGGCCAGCACCCGCAACGCAGCGTGCTCGATCCCTACGAAACCCTCACAACCCGAGAACGCGAAGTCCTCCAACTCGCCGCCGAAGGCCACACCAGCGCGGAGATCGCCGCCCGGCTCTACGTCAGCGCCCGCACGGTCGAGACCCATCGCGCCAACCTGATGCGCAAGCTCGGCTTGCATGGCCAGGCCGATCTGGTCCGCTACGCTTTACGCCGCGGAATCGTGCGGCTGTAATCGCGCCGTGGAATTATCCGCGAACTGCGGCCGGCTACTTCTCCGCCCCCAGCGCTGCCAGAACGATGGCCGGGTGAGCCTCCGCCTTGGCCACCTTGGCCCAATGCTTCTTGACCCGCCCATCCGGGCCGATCCACACCGTCGAGCGGATCACGCCCTGGGTCTTCTTCCCGTACATCACCTTTTCGCCGTAAGCGCCGTAGCGCGTCATCACCGTGCGCTCGGGATCGGAGAGCAACGGGAACGGCAGGCGGTACTTGGCGATGAACTTCTGGTGCGCGGCGGCACCGTCGGCCGAGACCCCGAGCACCACCACCCCGGCCTGGGTCAGCTCCCGCCAATGATCGCGAAAGCCGCAGGCTTCCTTGGTGCAGCCCGGCGTGTCGTCTTTCGGGTAGAAGTAGAGAATCACGTCCTTGCCCGTGAAGTCACTCAGCGAAACCTTCTTGCCCTCGGCGTCAGTAAGGGTGAACGCCGGGGCCGGCTTGCCTACTTGAATCGGCATCTGGCCCTCCTGCCCTCGCTCGTTTTCTGGCACGCTGCCACAGATCTCGGCCCAGGCAAGGGGGGCGATGGAGTCCGACCGCGCCGCGCCTTCGTCAACGGGCGCGGAGCGCGGTGGCGGGCTGGTGCTGCGTGGCGGCACCGCTGGGTGGGGCGGCGCGCATCCTGACCGGCTCCAACGCCGGAGCACCCGCTGGCGCTATCGAGCGCTGCCGCCGCGCCAGCGCGCCAGCGTGCTCTCGATCTCTTCCTGCACGCGGCGCAGCAAGCCCTCACGGTCCTCGCCGGCGCTGCGCGCAATCGGGGCGCCCAGGTACACGTGCACGCGGGTGCCGAACGGCACCGGAAGCAGGTTGTGGCGCAACAGCTTCCAGGAGCCGTCGATGGCGACCGGCATCACCGCGGTCTCGGGCGCGGCTGCGAGCAGCTCGCTGATGCCGCCGCTCTTGAACCGCCCGATCTCGCCGCTGCGCGCCCGTGTCCCTTCCGGATAGATCACCGCCGAGACCCGCCGCCGGCGCACGGTCTCGCCCAGCGCCCGAATCGCCTGCAGCGCCTGCTCGCGGTCGCTGCGGTCGATCACGGCATTGCCGCCGCGCCGCAGGTTGTAAGAGATGCTCGGAATCCAGCGCGCCAGCTCGCGCTTGGCGACGTACTTCGGGAAGTTGCTGAACAGCAAGGCGCCGAAGATCGGGACGTCGAACATGCTCTGGTGATTGGCCACCACCAGGTACGGCGTCCACGGCTGCACCAGCGGTGAGCGCTCCACCTGTAGCCTGGTGCCGCACAAGCGAAAGGCCCATAGCAGCGAGACCTGGAGCAATCCGACGACCAGCTCGTGGGGGCGTGCGCCCGCCAGCCGCGCCAGGCGCTGCAGCGGATCGAACACCAGCAGAAGCAAGCCGAAGGTGATCAGAAATGGGACGGTGAACAACCAATCGGCGGCGCGCTGCATGACGAGCCCTTGTGCTGATTTCGCGCGGCGCAGTCAATCGGCCGCTTCCGGCCGCTTCAGCCCAGGCCGCCCCGCCGCTGGTTGCTGAACCGCGCCGGCGCACCTTGACTTAGCGTAACCTTTCGGGGCAGATAGCGGCAGTTGTCCGAACGCGTCCGGCCAGTCCGGCGCGCCAGCGGGCGGCACACCCGGCAACGAGTCACAGCGAGCACATCATCTCAAAAGGAGGACGGCACATGGCAGGTTTACTTGAAGGTAAAGTTGCGATCGTCACCGGCGCAGGACGCGGAATCGGTCGCGAAGAAGCCTTGCTGATGGCCCAGCATGGGGCCAAGGTGGTGGTCAACGATCTGGGCGGCGGCTTCGACGGCAGCGGCGCCAGCACCGGCCCGGCGCAGGAAGTGGTCAACGAGATCAAGAAGGCGGGCGGCGAGGCGGTCGCCAACGGCGACAGCGTCAGCGATTTCAAGGCCGCCAAGCGCATCATCGAGTGCGCCGCTGACACTTTCGGCAAGGTCAACATCATCGTCAACAACGCCGGCATCCTGCGCGATCGCATGATCTTCAACATGGGCGAGGAAGATTGGGACGCGGTGATCGCCGTGCACCTCAAGGGCACCTTCAACATGAGCCGCCACGCCTGCGAGTACTGGCGCGAGGAGCACAAGAAGGGCAACCTCCTCAACGGCCGCATCATCAATACCTCGTCCGACTCCGGCCTGCTCGGCAACGTCGGCCAAACCAACTACGGCGCCGCCAAGGCGGCGGTGGCGCTGCTGGCCATCACCATCGACCGCGAAATGGCCAAGTACGGCGTCACCGCCAACGCCATTGCGCCGGTGGCGCGCACACGGCTGACCGTCGATGCCACGCCCTCGACCGCGGCCATCATGGGCGCGCCGGTGAGCGAGGGAGAATTCGACGTCTTCAGCCCGCGCAACGTCGCGCCGCTGGTGGTGTGGCTGGCCAGTGATGACGCCAAAGACATTCACGGCGAAGTCTTCCGCGTCGGCGGCGGCACCGTCTGGCTGATGCAGGGCTGGCACTCGGCCTCCAAGGTGCAACAACACGCCACTTGGGACGCGGCCCAGCTGGGCGCGAAGCTCAAGGGCGAGTTCGCCAAGGGCGTGGTCAAGAAGGAAAGCACCGCCGACATCTTCGCCGGCGGGCTCTAGTCCGCAAGTTTTCGAGCGGGGCGGGTGACGAACCCGCCCCGCCACCGCTCATGCCCTCTGCCGACCCGCAGGTTCCCTTCGCCTACCGCAAGATTCTGTTCATCTGCCACGCCAACACCAGCCGTAGCATCATCGCCGAAGCGTTGCTGAAGAAGATGCTGCGCGAGCGCGCCCTGCACGATCACCTCGCCGTGGAATCGGGCGGCATCGCGGCTTACGCGCGCGACGGCGCGCTGGTGTCGCTCGACGCCCGGCTGGTGTTGCGCGATGAAGGCATCCACATTTCGCCGGATTCCGTCTCCACCGACCTCAAGCGCAATCGCCATATGGTCGCCGATGCCGACCTGATTCTGGCGATGACCACCGAGCAGGTGCACATGATCCGTAACGCCTTCCCGGAAGCCGAGCACAAACCGGTGTTCACGCTGAAGGAATTCGCCGGCGGCCACGGCGATATCGAGGACCCCGCCGGCCGCGACGAGAACTTCTTTGCCGCCTGCCGCGACGAAATCAAAGCCTGCCTGGAACGGGCCGTGGAACGGCTGGCGCCGGTGAGTAACGGCGAGTGACGGACAGTCTCGCCGTCACTCGCCGCCGCCGCTAGGCCGCGCCGCCTCCAGGCCGCTCAACCACTGCCCGAACACGGGCCCAAGCGCTGCCGGCATGGCGGCGTCGGCGAAACGCAGCATGGCGCATTGGCCGTAGAGGGCAGCATCGGCGAGCGTGGGGCGCTCGCCGAATACGAACGGCTGCTGTGCCAGCGTCAGCGCGGTGGGCGCCAGTAAGCTACGAACTCGGGACGTCAGCTCACCGGCAGTGCGTTCCCATTCCTCGACGCAGCCGCGACCGAACTTGCGCTCTTTGATGAAAGTGAACAAGGCGCGATCGGCGGGCCGGGCAAAGCGCCGCCGAATGCCGGGTGAGGCCAGGCGGAATACCACGTCTTCCAACACCCCGTCGCACCAATCGGCGTAAGCCCAGATCGGTCCCTGCCAGGGCAGTGGCACCAGCCGCAGCCCCGGCGCGCCGGCCAGCAACCGCTCGCAGATCACGCGCGAGTCCACCGTCACGACGCCGGCATCATCCACCAGCACCGGCACCTGGATGTAACCGCCGGTCAGGGCGGTCAACTCGGTGCGATCACCATAGGGCACGTCGGCGATGTCGTAGCGCAGCCCGAGCAGGTCGAGCAGCATCTGTACCTTGCGTGCGTAGCAACTGTACTCAAAGCGGTAGAGTTTCATGTGGTCATCCATGCCCCGAGCCGCCACCGGCTGCAAGCGCTTCGCCACGTTCGTGGCTGGGCCGAAAAATAGCGGTTGTCGGTCATCAATGGGATGATAGATTGAAGACGTGCTGATTCCGATTGGCCACGACCGCGGGGCACTGCGACGCTTGCCGGTGATCACCTTCGGCATCATGGCCCTCTGCTACGCCGCCTATCTGGCGGACGACCTCGCCCGCAAGCGGGAACCCGAGCCGGTGGAATCGCTGCTGGCACGGGCGATCGAGTACTATGTCGGCCATCCCTACCTGGTGGCGGACCCGCTGGTGGAAAAGGCCGTGGCGGCCGCCGCCAGCCGGCGCAACGAAGCCGGGGCCGCGCTCAGCGAGCAGCTGCGGGGTCTGTACTCGGTCAGCGAAACGACGAGACAGGAGGAGCAGCTGGTGTTGGACCGCTTCACCGCCAGTTGGCGCAGCGCCCGGCAGGCGCGCATGGATTGGCGCTGGGGGCTGATCCCGACGCACTTCTCCACCGCCAACCTGGTGAGCTACATGTTCGTTCACGGCGGGTTCTTGCACCTGCTCTCCAACATGCTGTTCCTATATCTCGCCGGCCCGTTCATCGAAGACGTCTGGGGGCGGGGATTGTTCGGACTCTTCTATCTGCTGGCGGGGGTATTTTCGGCCGGCATGTTCACCGTGCAGTATCCCGAGCTGTCGGTGCCACTGGTGGGCGCCTCGGGCGCGATCGCCGGCGCGCTCGGGGCGTTCTTCGTGCGCCACCCGAGCGCCAAGATCCGTTTCCTGCTGTTTCTGGGTTTCTTCCGCACCACCTTCAGCGCGCCCGCCTGGTTGATGTTGCCGCTGTGGTTCTTGGCCGAACTCAACTCGGCCACCGCCAGGGATACGCTGGCGCCGGGCAGCGGCGGCGGCGGGGTGGCTTACTGGGCGCACGTCTGGGGTTTCGTCTTCGGCGCACTGGTGGCCGGCGGCGTGCGCGGTTTCAAGTTGGAGGAGCGCTTCCTCAGTGAGGCGATCGAGGCCCGCATGGTCGCCGCCGTCGCAAGCCCGGTGCTGGACCGGGTGCAGCGAGCGCTGCAAGCGAACCGGCTCGACGAGGCCTGGAGCCTGTTGCAGGCGGAGTTGGCCCGCCATCCGGCCAATCGCGACGCAGCGCTGGCGTATTGGGAGCTGGCGCAGCGCCTGGGGCGCGCGCTGCAAGCGGCGCCGGTGCTGACCCGACTGATCGGCGTCGACCTGCGCGACGGCGACACGGAATCAGCATGCGCTCACTGGCGCGCCGTGCGCGCGCAGCTCCCTGAGGCCAGGCTGGAGCCCGAGTTGGCGGTGCAGTTGAGCGAGCGGCTGGTCAAGTCGGGCCGCAACCTCGAGGCCGGCGAGATCATCCGCGGCGCGCTGCAGCAGTTGAACCCGCGGACCGCGGCGGACGTGCTGTTGCGGTTGGCCCGGGTGGCATGCAGCGCGGACCGTGCGCTGGCGCCGGAGGCCATCGCCCGCGCGCTGGCCCACCCCAGCCTGCCGCCGCAAACGCGCGACGAGCTGCGCCAGCTCGCCTCCGTCAGCCGGCCGCTCCAGCTCGACGGCACTGGCCCAGACCTTAAAGCCTGGCGCGGCGGATCATAGGACGGAGAGCACTCGCCGGGCCCGACCAGACCACTGCGTGTTATCGCCGGGTCGAGGCAGTGAGCCGCGCGGGCGCCCGGCGGTTTGTGTTTTACGCCGCTCTCGCTATTCTCCGCCCACCACCGCCCGCATGAGTCGCCGCCGCTCACTGTACCTGCTCGCCGTCGCCGTCTTGCTCGTGGCGGCGGCGCACCTGACACTGACTTGGGCCGACCTGGTCGTGCCGTACCTACACGGCCGGTTTGGCGCCGGCGTGCGTGTGCTCACTTGTTTCAAGGAAGCCGTGCTCCCGTGCGGAGTCGGCCTCGGGCTCGCGCTCTTCCTTGCTGGCACCGGGCTGCTGGCGCTGGCAGCGGGCGTGCCGCCGGCACGGGCGGATTCGCCGGGACCGGAGGCGGCCCGGCCGGCATTGCAGAGGGCGACATACGGCTGTGCTGCGGTGGCGCTCGCGCTCGGAATCGCCGCCGCCTGGCTCGCCACCGCGCATCCGTTGTCGCCCTGGGTGGTGGTGAGCTGGTTCGCCGGCATCACCGCCGCACTGGCGGCGGCAACGATTGCCGACCGTGACCGCGGCACGCGCATTGCCAGCCCGTTCTCAGGCCGCGAGGTGGGCATGCTGCTGCTCTTGGTGGCGGTGGATCTGATCCTGATCGCGCACGACCTGAGCGACTGGCGCTGGTCGGGCACACCCGACGAGGCCGACTTTTTCGGCGTGGCCAAGTCGATCGCGCTGGGGCAGTCGCAGCGCCCCCTGCTTTCGGAAGCCGGTGTGTTTGAAGTTCACCCGGTGTTATCGTCGTACTATCAGAGTCTGTTCCTGCGCCTGTTCGGCGCCAACATCTTCGCCTGGCGGCTGTCCTCGGCGGCGGCGCTGGCCGGCTCGCTGCCGTTCGTCTACCTGCTCGGGCGCGAGCTGTGGACCCGGCGCAGCGGTTGGCTGGCGGCGCTGCTGTTCGCCCCGGCCCAGCTGGCGGTGGGCTTTGCGCATTACGGCTATAACAACGTGCACGTCTACCCGGTGGTCACGGGGGCGCTGGCGCTGCTGGCCTGGGGGCATCGCCGGCGCAGCACGCTGGCTTACTTTCTCGCCGGCGGCGTGGCCGGTCTCGGCTTCTATACCTTTTACGCCGCCCGCTTGAGCGCGCCGCTTCTGGTGCTGCTGGGCGTAAGCTTAGGCGGCCTGCCGCTGCGCCGGGGCGACCGCCAGCTAACGCTGGCGCTGCTTATCGGTCTGGTTGTGACCACCTTGCCGATGTGGGGCCGCCTCGACGTGGTGCTCAGCCACATGTTTCGCTTCACCAGTCTGAGCAGCGAGGAGGGGCGCAGCTTCAGCGACTTCGCTTCGGTGTGGGCGTGGCTCGCCGCGGTCATGGGCGAGAGCCGGGTGTTCGAGCAGTGGATGCTGGCGTTGTTCTACGGGGTCTGGTTCAAGGGGCCGCATCACATGCAGTGGAATCCGATCGTGGATCCGATCTCGAGTGCCTTGGCCGGCGCCGGGATGTGGCTCGGGTTGGCGAATCTTCGCCGGCGCGCCAACCTGGGATTCGTCACCGTGGCCTACGTGTCGGTGGCGCTGGTGATCGGCGCCACCGCGCCGTACTACCGGCCGCCGCTGACACGGCTATTGTTCCTCTCGCCCTTCACCGCGCTACTGGCGGCCGTCGCTCTCGATCAGTTGCTAAGCTGGACGGCGGCATCAGAGCGCTCGGCCCGCCGCGCCGGCGCGGCGCTGGTGGCGGTGGCGGCGGCCTGGAACATCGGCGCGCTGCAATACAGTATCCGTTACCACTACCACGGCTACGGCGCCGGCACTACTAGTGAGTTGATCCGACTGGTGCAGCAGGTGCCCGCCGGCGTCAAGATCGTCTTCGTGCAGCGGACCGATACCGACAACGAAGGGGTCGATGAGATCTTTGACGAATACGGCATGCGCGAGCGGCTGGCATATCTGCACGGCGTCACCCCGCGCGTTCGAGCGACGCTGGCGTCGGTGCGGGCGCCGGTGCTGATTTCGTACGAGCTGCACGAGCCCGCGCAAGCCCAAGCAGTCGAGGCTGCACTCAACGAGCGCTTCCCGGACGCGCGCTGGCAGGACTCCGACCCCGGCCAGCGCTGGAACCTGCGCTATTTCTACCTCCCGGAGTAAGCATGAACCGGCGCAAAGCCGTAACCGGTGCGGCTGACGGCCGCTCGGCTCCACGTTGAGTACCTGGGCGGCGCCGCCACGCCTGGAGGGGCGCGCTTTTCCTGAGCCAGCCTTGTCGAAGGGGCCCAGGGCGGATGGGGGCCCGGCGTCGGAGTCCGGTCCACGTCGCCCGAACTTCCATTCGAGCCCGGAGTGGACATCCGCCTACCCGCCGGTGTCGGGCGGTGGGCGAGGGAGGGTGCGCGACAAATTTGTGGGTAACGTGGTTCGGTGTTATGGCCGTCATTCCCGCGAAAGCGGGAATCCAGTTTGGCGTTTGGCGCTATGGACAAGCAGTTCTGCGTTTACATCCTGGCCAGCAAACGGAACGGCACGC
>JACQVA010000037.1 GCA_016210005.1 Deltaproteobacteria bacterium
CAAGGCTCTCTGGATCGGGCTGCCACGCATGGACGACATCGCCGAGTTCTTCAAAGTCTTTGCCAAGCTTGCTGAAGGACCCTAACATCTCACGTCACCGTGTCCAGCGAACACTTCTCGGGCAGGATCAGGGCTGGTCAACCCAAACTTCTCCTCGGCGGGAAACCGTGCCGAGAGCCGATAGACCATCTCGACCAGCTCGATTGATCTCTTCCACACTTCCAAGTCCCGATAACTTTTTAACTTGCTCATAGTCCGCAACCATCCTCCCATTTCTGGCCACCAGCCACCGGCCACTGGTCACCGTAATATCGGGCTCGCCGAAGATGACGAACAGGTTGCCCTTGCCGGTGTTCTTCAACTCCTCGGACATGTGGAGGTCGGCGTTCATTCGGGCGCGCAAGATGGGGACTTCGGGCTGCGGGCTGAGCCCGCGCTGAGAGCGCCCCGCGCTGCGTCGGGCACGACATTGCCGGTGACCGGGGCTGAGATCCTTCGCCGCTTCGGCGGCTTCTGAAAGTCCGAAGTCAAGACCCCGAACCCGCTGGCCCGACCTCTTGCGAGATCATCGGCGCGGGAGGGGATATCGTTTTCAAGCAACCGAGGAACGTCACCATCCCCCACGTCTTCTGCACGGTGCCGACGGTCGAGGGGCCGGGAGGAGTGGTGCGACGCCTGCACGAAGCGCTCGCCGCTTGAGAGATCGCCGCCGACACTATTGGCCGGCCGCCACCGATAGCAAGCCGTGGCGCACCATGTGCTCGTGGACGAGCGTCGCGACCACGTGATCTCCCTCCTCGTTGTGATGGCCCTGGCGTTGAGCCAAGAGATCCTCGTAGGGCCGGGCGCCGAGGTAGCGCGCGATGCCGGGGGTGAGATCGAGAGAGTCGATGCCGTCGCGCGCCAGCGCGTAGGTCAGGTGCTGCGTCAGCGATCGGCCCGTCTTCCGCTCATAATCGTATGAGCTCGGCGCGGGAAACACGACGACGAGACAGCGCTTGCCGCGCGTCCGGCAGAGGTCGGCGAACTTCCGCATGATGCCGCGTGTGACCTCGAGCCCTTGCGAGGAATGGCCGGGGGTGAGGAAATCGCTCCAGTTCGGTCGCCCGCGCATGCGCGCCAGCACACGCTCGCTCGTCGCCAACCTCAACAAAACCAGCGTGAACGGAAAGCGGACGACGGCCGGGCCGAGACGGCTACCAGGCAAAAAGGTCTCATGCTTCAGAAACCGCTCCGGAGCGACGGCGAACGTCGGAAAGTCCACAGCCTCGACGCGCGGCAGCTGGATCAGCTGGAGACGGTCGCCGTCGACCACGAACCGTGGCTTGAAGCCGGTTGGCGTGTTGATGAACTCGAACTGGACGTACTGGCTGACGTTGCGGAGCACGTCGCGGACGAAGAATCCGAGGATCGTCACCGGCGCCTGATCGGTCTCGTTGGACTCGAAGCGGAGATACGCCTGGTCGGTCCCGTACCCTCCGACGCCGAAATTCGCGACGCGACAACCGAGCTGCTGGGACAAGACGTTGCTCCATGCGTGAGCGTCGTCCACGTCGGGGCTGTAGGTGAACGAGTTGCCATAGAGTGACACGCATTCCTCGCCCACATGGGGGAAGGCCGGTATGGGGCGGGATCCGGCGGCGTCGTATCGCTGGCCGCCGAGGTCACGCGGCGCCGGCCAGCCGAGCCGCGGGTCACGCACCGTGAGATATTCGGCATAACGTTCGGCGCCAATGACCGGCGGCCAATAGAAGAGAGACCTGGCGTCCCCGCGGCTCAGGGTCCGTACGGCCAGGTACGCGCTCGCCTCGAGCACCGTCGCGGCGAGCAGTAGGGAGAGCAGCGTTCCGAGCACTTTTGCGCGGCGGCCTTTGTCCTTCCAGGTACCAACGAATGAGCTCTCAGACCTGTTCATATATAGCTCTCACGCGTGACGAACAGGCCTATCTTCTTGAAGCCGCGCTCGTATGCCTCTCGGATGGTATCCGCGTGCCAGTACGCGAGGTTCCCTCTTGTTGTAACGAACGTACCGAACCGCGAGAAGGTGTAGAGTCCTTCCTTCCTGAAGGCGGCGGTTCGGTCAGCCTAGCTGAAATTGCGTGACGTTTTGGTATGGTAGGGTCCCGGTTTCCGTAACCTTTGCGCATTTCGCCTTTCCTTCGCCTTGCCGGCCCGGCTGCTACTGCCCACATACGCCGGATTCCTCAACGCCGTCAAGCCGTTGCGCCAGCCAGTCCCGTAACCTCCCCCGCAAAGTCGCCGCCCGGACAAGGTCTGAAAAAGGCAGGCAACCGCAAAGTTTCTTCGCATTTCGCCCCGGATTTCTTACCGCGGAGGACTTAGGGACGCAGAGCGGACGCAAAATCCAAAATCCCCTTGCCTGCTCCCTCTGCGGGTGTCGCGGAAGGCTTTGACCTGCTCTGGCTCACGGGTGATGTGGTCGACGTTGCCGTCCTTGACGTCGCGGCTGGTGGTGCTCCACTGGAAGTTGCTGTTGAATTTGATGCCATAGGGCGGGTCGAGGTAGATGCACTGCACTTTGCCGCGCAGGCCCTCGCGTTCGACGAGGCTGGCCATCGCCTGC
>JACQVA010000038.1 GCA_016210005.1 Deltaproteobacteria bacterium
CTGAACTACTATGGCCGAAAGTCTTGGCGTGGCGCGCAGATTTCCCTCCGTCATTCCCGCGAAGGCGGGAATCCATCCGGAGCCCCACCGCCCCTGGATGCCCGCCCCACGCCTTCGCGGGGGCAGGCTCTAAGGATTGCGGGCATGACGGAATACCCTGTCGAGCTTTGGGCTGCGGGCCAAGCCCGCGCTGAGAATGGCAACGACGGGCTAGACCCCGGCGCGGGCGCCCAGCTATGCTGTCGCCAGGGAGACGAGGTATGAACCTCAGCATGATTTGGATCGAACTGCTGGTGATTCTGGCGCTGATCATCGCCAACGGGTTCTTCTCGGCGTCCGAGATTGCGCTGGTGGCAGTGCGGCGCAGCCGCATCCCGCAGCTGATCGAAGCCGGCCGCCGCGGCGCGACGACCCTGGCTGCGCTCAAGGAGAACCCGCCGCAGTTTCTGGCGGCGGTGCAAATCGGGGTTACGGTGGTCGGGGCGATGGCGTCGGTGATCGCCGGTGCCGCCACCGTCGCCTTCGTCGAGCCGCCGCTACACGCAGTCGCCCCGATCTGGCTCGATCCCTGGGTTGGGGTCATCGCCTTGGGTGGCACGGTGGTGGTGATCTCCTACGTCACCTTGGTGCTGGGAGAGCTGGTGCCGAAGTCACTGGCGTTGAGCCGTCCCGAGCAGCTCGCCTGCTTTGCCGCACCGGTGGTCAGCGCATTTGCCCGCCTGTGCGGCCCGGTGGTGCGTCTGCTCACCGGCTCGACCTCGGCGGTCTTGCTGTTGTTCGGCCGCGCCCGGGTGGCGGACCCGTTCGTTTCCGAAGACGAGGTCAAGCACCTGGTTCACGAGGGCACCGAGGCGGGGATCTTCGACGAAGCGGAGCGCAAGCTCATCCACAGCATCTTCGAGTTTACCGACACCTCGGTGCGGGAGGTGATGACGCCGCGGGCCGAGATGCACGCCGTCAACGCCGACGTCCCGCTCGCGGCGCTGGCCAAGGATCTGATTCAGACCGGGTTCTCGCGCGTCCCCGTCTACCGCGGCGACCTCGATCACATTGCGGGGGTGGTGCATATCAAGGATGTCTTTCGCGCCCTTGAACATACGCCGCCGCCGGCGCTGTCCGAAGTCGTGCACCCCGCCTACTTCGTGCCCGACTCGATGCAGATCAGCGACCTCATGCGCGAGCTGCAGTCGCGCCGCGTCCACCTGGCGATCGTGCTCAACGAGTTCGGCACCGTCGTGGGCCTGGTGACGATCGAGGACTTGTTGGAAGAAATCGTTGGCGAGATTCGCGACGAGTTCGACGCCGACGAAGAACTCGACGTGCAGGAGTTACCCGACAGCTCACTGCTGGCGCGCGGCTCGGTGCCGCTGGGCGACTTGCACGACAAGTACGGCCTGCCGGTGGCGGAAACCACCGACTACCGCACCTTGGCCGGGTTCGTGCTGGCCCGCTTGAAGCGCTTGGCCAAAGGCGGCGAGGCGATCCATCATGAAGGCTACAAGATGACCGTGGTGGCGCTCGACGGCCGGCGCATCAGCAAGGTGCGGATCGAACGGCCGGGCCCCCGCGTCCCGCCCGCGAGCTAGCGACTCAGCTAACGCCGGGCGCCACGGCGATGGCGTTCTTGGTCGTGCGCTTGACCCCGTACATGGCGGCGTCGGCGGCGCGGAACAGGCCGTCGCCGTTGGCGGCGTGCTGCGGGAAGGTGGCCACGCCGATGCTGGCCGTCACCATCGAGATGTCGATGCCGTTGCCGTCCAAAGTGCTGGAGGCTTCGATCGCCTCGCGGATGGCCCGGGCAATGATGAGCGCGGCCGCCGTCTCGGTGTCGGGGAGCAGCACGACGAACTCGTCGCCGCCGAAGCGGGCGGCAATGTCGCCTGGGCGGATCAGGTGGCCGATCATGCGTCCGATGGACGCGATGGTGCGGCTGCCGACCAGGTGCCCATGGCTGTCGACCACGGTCTTGAAGTTATCCAGGTCGAGCACCAGCAGCGACAGCGGCTGGCCGTTCGCCTGTGCCTGTGCCACCGCCTGCGGCAGCACGCGGTTGAAGTGGCGGGTATTGGCTAGCCCGGTGAGATCATCGGTAATCGAGGCCAGCTGCGCTTGCCGGTATAGCGACGCGTTTTCAATGGCGATGGCGGCGTGATCGGCCAACGTTTGCACCAGCCGTTGCTCTTCCTCGGTGAAGGCGGAGCCGTCGACCTTGTTGACGACCTCGATGACGCCCAACAGCGTATCCTTTGAAACGACCGGCAGGCACAGCAGACTGCGGGTCTTGAGCTGGGCCTTGCGCTCAACCCCGCGAAAATGGCGCGGGTCGCGGCTGACGTCGGGCACGCACGCGGGCTGGCGGTGCTGCGCCACCCAACCGGCGATGCCCTGATCGGCGCGAATGCGCAGGCCGTCGATTACGCCCGCCTGCAACGTGCGCGAGGCGGTGAACACCAGCTCGCGGCCGGACTGGTCGCGCATCAGCAGCGAGCAGGCCTCGCTCGGTACCGCCGCGCTCACCTGTGCCAGCACGCGGCGCGTGACCCCGGGGTCTCCGGCTAACATCTCGGCGCTGACCGTGGCCGCCAGCTCGGCGGCAATCGCTTCCAGCAACTGCTGGTCGTTGTCGGTGAAGGTGCCGCCGTCGGTGCGGTTGAGCACCTCGATAACGCCGACCACGTTGCGGCCCTGGGCGATCGGAACGGCGAGCACGGAGCGGGTGGAGAACTGCGCCGCCTGGTCGATGAGCCGGTAGAAGCGCGGGTCCTGCTCGGCCCGGTCGACTCGGGCACTGCGCCCCGAGTGCGCCACCCAGCTGGCGATGCCCTGATCGGCCGGGACGTGCATGCCGACGATGGTGTTTTCGCGCAGTGTTTCGGTGGCCGCGAATACCAGCTCGTTGCGCTCGCCATCGTAGAGCAGCAGCGACAGCGCCTCGGCATTTGTGACCAGCTTGATGCGATTGAGAATGATGCGCAGGATCTCGGCCAGGTCGAGCGTCGAGGTCAGCGCCTTGATCAACTCGTTGAGCGCCGACAGTTCGGCGAGCTGCCGCTGTAACTGCGGTGCGGCTGACTCGGTGGACATTGCTGCTGGGCTTAGCGCAGGCGGCGGGAAAGTTCAAAGCCCGATGCTGCTGCACCCTCGCCTCAGATGACTCCGGCTTCCTTCAATTTCGCCACCTCATCCCAGCTGTAGCCGAGCATCCCGGTGAGGACCTCCTCGGTGTGCTGGCCAAGCTCGGGGGCGGGCAGGCGCACACTGCCCGGGGTCGCGCTCAGCCGAATCGGAATGCCGACGACCTGCGTGGTCCCGAAGGCTGGGTGGTCGAAGTCATGGACGTAGTCGTTGGCGAGCACTTGCGGATCACCGGGCAGGTCATCGACACTGTTGACGACGGTGAAGATGAAGTCCCCACCCCGGGCGAGCACCTCGAGCCAGTGGTCGCGCGGCGCGGTGGCGAAGATCTCGTCGAGGAGGGCGATGCACTCGGCGGCGTGCGCGGTGCGGGCGCGCATGTCGCAGAAGCGCAGGTCCTCGGCCAGCTCCGGCCGGCCGAGCACACGGCAGAGGTCGGCCCAGTAGCGGTCGGGTTGCAGCATCCCCAGCGCCAGCCACTGGCCGTCACGGCAGCGGTAGTGATTCCACAACGGGTTATTGGTGTAGGCGCGGGCTTGGCGCGGAATCGCAAAGCCCATCATCAAGCGCGCCGCCACGCTCAGGCCTTGCAGCCAAGTCATACTGCCCAAGTGTGAGGCATCAACGTCCTGGCCGACACCGTAGCGATCGCGCGCAATCACCGCGGCCAGCACGCCGTAGGCGAGCATAATCGCGCCCATCTGATCGGCGATGCCGCCGGCAATCGCTACCGGCGGCATGTCGGGTTCACCGGCGGCGAGCATGATGCCCGAGCGCGCCTGCGCCATGTAATCGAACGACGGCGCGCCGCTTTCAGGCCCCTCGGGACCGTAACCCGAGGCGCTGGCGTAGATCAGCTTGGGGTTGTGTTGGCGCAGCGTAGCGGCGTCTAAACCCAGCCGGGCGGCAACACCTTGGCGGAAATTCTGCATGAAGACATCCGCGCGCGCCGCCAGCTGGCAGACGATGTCGCGGCCGGCGGCTGTCTTAACGTCGATGGCGATGCTCTTCTTGTTGCGATTATTGGCCTCGAAGTAGAAGTTGGGCCGCCCCTCCATGGCGATGCCGCTGATCCGTGTCAGCCCGCGGCCGGGATCACCAGCCACCCGCTCCTCGATCTTGATTACCTCGGCTCCCAGATCACCTAGCATCACCGAGGCCACCGGGCCTTGCTGCCAGATGGTCCAATCGATCACACGGATTCCTTCAAGCGGCATGGGCATGACTACGATCTCACCTTGGACTTGGCGCGCGGCTTGGCGGCCGCGCGGCTGCGCCTTTCTGCTTCGGCCTTGAATTCCAGCACCGACTGCTGCACCGCGGAGCGTTCCAGCAGGCGGCGGATCGGGCCGGGCACCCAGAAGCCGGTGACCACCGCCTGGCGGCAGGTGGCCTGCGTGGTCCTAGCCGTGAGCTTCTCGAACTCGTACGAGCCCTCGATCGATTGGATGTCGCCCTCGACCGAATGCCAGGTCAGGCGGTGCGGCTCATTGTATTCGTACTCCAGCACGTAGCGCAGCGTCTTGAGCTTCATGTTGATGTGAAACTCGACCAGACGCGCCAGACCATCCGGGTAGCGTTCGAGCACGTGGATCTCCTCGATCGCCGGCGACCAGGCCGGATAGGCATCGAAGTCGGTGATCGCAGCGAAGCAGTCGCGCACCGGCGCTGCCACCTCGGCAGAAAACTCCTGAGCCCCTGCAAGCGACATGGGCGCAGACTAGTCCGGATCGGAGCGGATTTGCAACGATCGGCAAGCGCGCCACGGCACCGGGCAGAGCGGCCGCTCAGTAGGCTGGCTGAGGCGAAGTCACTTTGTTAGGCCGCGGCCAGGGTGCTTGACTCCTCGGCTCGGCGCGCTCACATTCGCCGGGTGCGATCCCCGCGGCTGATGTTCTTGGCTTCGCTATTTCTGCTGATCCCGGCGGTGGCGTTGATCGTCGTCGGTGTGCTGGTGCTGGTGTTCAGTCGCGCGGTGGTAGACGTCACCTTCGGAGTGCTGATCCTGTGTTCGTGCGCCGTGCTGCTGGGTGGGGCGGTGTGGCTGGTGGTGTCGCTCAAACGAACCTCGGACCTGTCGCAGCTGCAGCTCGACTTTCTCTCCAAAGTGTCGCACGAGTTCAAGACCCCGCTGACCAGCATCCGCATGTTCGTCGATACCCTGGCGGAAAGGCGCTTGACCTCGGAAGCGCAAACGGCGCGCTGCTTGACCCTGCTGCGGCAAGAGACCGAGCGCTTGAGCGCGCTCATCGATCGGCTGCTGGACTTCGGCCGCATGCAGGCCGGCAAGATGGTTTACCATCGCGAACCCGAGTCGGTGGCGGCGGTGGTGGAGGCGGCGCTGCGGGCTTTCGAGCCGCTGCGCGAGCAAGAGCAAGTGGCGGTGGAGATCGACGTGCAGCCGGATCTGCCGCCGGTGCTTGCCGACCGTGAGGCGGTGAGTGGTGCGCTGCTCAATTTGCTGCACAACGCCTGCAAGTACAGCGGCGAGGTCAAGCGCATTCGGGTCGAGTGCCGGCGAGAAAACGGCCGCGTCGCGCTGTCGGTACTCGACAACGGCCCGGGGGTTCCGCGGCGCGAGCGCCGGCGCATCTTCGAGGTCTTTTACCGCATGGACGACCGCCTCAGCCGGCGCGTCGGCGGCAGCGGCCTCGGCCTGGCGATCGTGCGTCACGTCGCCCAAGCCCACGGCGGCCGTGTGCGGGTGACCAGTCGCGCCGGAGGCGGCGCGGCGTTCTCCATTCTCTTGCCCGTCCTCAGCGGTTGACTCGCCCCCCCGCTGCCACACTTAGGCGCAACCATGCCCAATGAACGCATACTGCTGATCGAAGATGATCCGGCGATCGTCGCCGGGCTGGAAATGAACTTGTCGCTGGAAGGCTACGAAGTGGTCTCGGCTCGTGACGGTGACAGCGGGCTCAAACGGGTGGAGGACGGCAAGCCGGACCTGATTCTACTCGACATCATGCTGCCCAAGCGCAACGGCCTCGAAGTGTTGCGCCGCATCCGTGCGCACAATGCCGAGATTCCCGTACTGATCATCAGCGCCCGCGGCGACGAAAGCGATAAGGTGCTCGGCCTGGAGTTGGGTGCCGATGACTACATCAGCAAGCCGTTCAGCGTCAGCGAGCTGCGCGCACGCATCAACGCCCGCTTGCGCCGCAAGCGGGTGGGAGCGGCCGGGCGCCAGCTCGAAGGCTTCGGCGAGGTGCGGGTCGATTGCGAGCGCTATCGCGTCACCCGCGCCGGCAAGGAAGTGCCGATGACCGCGCGCGAGTTCGCGGTGCTGGCCTATTTCCTGCGCAACCCGGATCGAGTGATCACGCGCGACATGTTGTTGCACGCGGTGTGGAAGCTGGAGTTCTCGACCCTACGGACGGTGGACAACTTCATCGCCCGCTTGCGTGCCAAACTCGAACCCGATCCCGACAATCCGCGCTACCTGCTCACAGTCCGTGGCGTGGGCTATCGCTTCGAGCCCGAGGGCGGTGGCGCGGGTTGAGGAAGCGGGCACCGAGGGGCCGGCACCGCCCAGATTGCGGGGCGAGTGCTCGGCGGCGCCGGCGCGGCTATGCTCGCTTCTCCGCCAGCTGCAACCACGCGGGGCCGTAGAGCATGTAGCTGGCCCAGGCCCAGGCGCCCTTGCCGCCGGCACGGCGCGTGGCGCGGCGAGCCGCCAGCAGGGCATCGCCGAGCCCGGTGCCTGCGGCCACCGCCTGATAGAAAGCAAGTGCGAAGCTGACCGCTTCCAGGTCAGGGATACTCCAAAACGTGCCCACGTAAGCCCGCACCCCGGCCTGCAGCAGCGCTTCGGCGAAGCCGTAGGATTGGCGCAGGCCGACGATGCCGACTTGGCAGGCGTTGGCGAAGATCAACAGCGGCGGGCGCTCATAGCCGCGCACTTCACGCGCGGTGAGCATGCCGTCGGCTTCGCCCGGCAAGACCAGGCCGCTGCGCTCGGGCCGCTCCAGGTCGTACTCGCCGTGTCCGGCGTAGTGCAGAATATCGACGGCGCCCGCTTGCATCAGCGCGCTGACACGGCCTTCGCTACACTCAGCTCGGCCGATGAACGTGTGCACCTCGAAGCGGGCGTCGCGGCGCAGCAGGCGAGCGAGCTGCTGAGCCTCGCGGGCGGCGGCAGGGAGGTTGTCCGTGGGGTTGCCGACGATCGCCACCCGTAGGCGCCGCGGGCGCGACCCCGGCAGCAGATAGGTGTTGGCCGGGCGGTGGTCGGCGGCTATCGCCAAGCGCCGCGCTACCGCCATACGCAGAGCGATCGGCTGCTGGCCGGCCGGCAGCAATTCCCACGGCACCGAGGCCGCGGCCGGCTCCAAGTTCAGCGTCGCCTGGGTGAAGCCGTCGCGGTCGTACAGCGGCTTTGCCAGCTGGCGCGGGAAGACGGCTTCCAAGCGCTTGCCGAAGCGCTGCAGCGCCGCCACCTTGGGCGCGTCCGGGCCGCGGGATTCCATGGCGTCCTTGAGTTGCTGCACTTCTCTTCCCAGGGTTTGCGGGTTGACCGCGGTCTGTTTCGTGGGGATGGCGGCGGCGCCCATCAAGAAATAGCGCAGACCGCCGGGTGCCGCCTCGATCCAGTAGCTCAGCTCGTTGTAACCCCGGCCCGGCGCCTGCTGCGGCGGCGGGGCCAGCTGCGGCAGTTCCTTGTGCTCGATCTCGACGCCGCGCGCAGCCCAGTAGGGAACGGCCTCGGCCACCAGGCGGTAGAGCTCGCGGTAGCGGCGAGGGTTGGCCTCACATAGAGTCATAGCGCGAAACAGTCCATCGGTGTCGACGGCGTCCAGTCCGATGAGAAATCCTTCGAGCAGGAATTGCAGCGAGTGCTCCAGTCTCAACGAGGTGCCGGCGCCGATCGGCACGGTGGCGAAGTCGGTGACGTGCACCTGGTGCAGCGCCCGGGCGAGGTTTTCGCCGACCTGGCGCAGCACTGCCGCGTTGAAGTAGCGGGCCTCGCCCAGACCGGCGAGCACGGCCAGCTCGGCGGGAATGGCGGCACCGGGCACCGGCAGGAACAGCAGTTCGCCCGCGCCGCCGTGAATCGCGCCCTGGTGGAAGAGCTGGGTGACGTAACCGTCGACCTTGGCGTCGAGGGCGGCCAGCGAGCTTTGCGGCCTGACGCCGGGGAATACGCCCAGTACCAGCGCGTAGCTCGGGGCCTCGGTAACCGAGCCGCAAGCGGTCTTGATCAACAGCCGGCGTGCCCGCCGAGCGACGGCCGGCGGCGGCGGCGCTGCGCGCTCGGGTGTTCGGGCCGGGGCCTGACGTAGGAATGGCTGTAGCACCGCCGCCGTCGCCCGTTGCAGCGCGGCTCGTTGCGCCGCGGTGGTGGCGCGTGTGAGCTCTTGGCGCAGGCGGCGGGCGGCCTCGATCTGCGCGGCGGGCGACGGCGCCGGCGGCGGTGCGGCGCGCCCGCGCCGAGCGGCGATGAACGCGGGGACCGCCGGCAGCGCTGGCGCCGTGTACGGCCGCGTAACCGCGCGCGCACGGCTCAAGGGCAGTGCCGGCGGCAACGCCACCGCACGACCTTCGAGCGCGGCGCAAGTAGCCTCGATCACCTCGGGCTCACTCGGAAGTGAGCCGTGTTCAGTGGCGGTGAAGTAGGTGCGTTCGACTCCATCGAGCAGGCACAAGTCCAGCGGGACAGTGCCGTCGCCGGCCTCGGAGGAACGGAACTCGAAGCGTCCGGGGCGGCGTAGTCTGATTTCAGTGACGGTGTCCTGCCCGTAGCCGGCGATCAGGGTGTAGCGCGCCCGCGTGCTGGCGTCATCGGCAAGCTGCTCCTGGAACTTGCGCGCGCGCACCAAAGCGGCTGCGGCTGGGGCGGCATTGCCCCAGGTGTTGCCGGCGAAGAAATCAATCGCGGCCTTGGCCTGGTTGGGCAGCATTTGCAACAGCCCGGGAAATGAACGGAACACGGCAGTCAGCGTCGCGGCGGAGTTAGCAAGGTCGAGGCGGGCGACCCACTGGAACAGCCCCTCTTCACCGGTGAGGACCAGCACGGGCTTGAAGCTGCCGAAATTGGGCGTGCCGAGCATGATCAAGCGGCTGACGCGGGCGGCGGCCGCGGGGTGTGCCTGGAACATGCGCCGGCTGACCAGACCGCCCATGCTGTGGGCTACCAGCGACACCGGCCGTTCAGGCGGCAGCGCCTCGATGGTATTGGCGAGCACGGCGGCGGACTCGCGAATGTCGCGGCGCCAGTCGAAGCAGTGCGCCCGTGCGTCGAAGCCGCGCTCGTGCAGCGCTTCGATGAGATCGCCGTAATAGCTGTCGAAGATCCCGCTGGCGCTGATGTGCACCCGCGGGTTGGCATCGCTGCGGCCGTCGGCGGTGAGTTGGAGCTGGGCCAGTTGGCCGGCGACCAGGCCGAGCGGATCGAGCCAGATCAGACCGTAGCCGCTGCGCTGCGTATCGCTCAGCTCGCTGCCGAGGATTCCCGGAAGCACCAGCACAATCGGCTGCTTGCTTCCGCGGGTGCTAGCGCTAGCGGTGCTGCGGACAGCGGACCTCTGCGCACGAGCCATGGCCACCTCCAAGCAAGGTAGTATCGCCGGCTGAGCTACCGCACATTGTTGGAGGTTGCAAACATCGCCAGTGAGACTCGCAGGGTCACTCGCCCACGCCGCGACCTTTCTCCCGTATACCCACCACTCGTGGCGAAGACTAAGCTGTCGCGAAGAAGAAGCTTGACGGCTTGATCGGCACCGCGCTACCAGCCGGCGCGCGCGTGTTGCTGTACCGCACGCTGAGTAGTCGCCGTGGTTGCTACGGGGGAAGCATGGGTGTGGCGCGAGAAACAACACCAAATTGGCCAGGGCATAGACCAATCGTGCCCCTTTCCAGCCGCCTTCCACACCCCGGCGCCATCCGCGCCATCCAGGGGCGGCGATCAGTAAGATGGTCGTGCCACGCAAAGACTTTCGCAGATAGCTCGGGACGTGCTCGAAGCATGAGCACGGTCCTTTCGACGAGCTTGGGCCGTTTTCAGGCAAGTCTGCGACAAATTCGTCACATTGTGACGCCGAATGTCACGCCTACTCTTTGGAGCGAGTCGTGTGGTCCATTGACGAGGAGATGCGCCGAGTCGGTCAAAGGTGCGCAGAGGGCGCCGATCTCCGTGACTTCGCAGGCGCGTACGCAAAAGAGGCGGGCCGCCGTGGTCCTCGGCAGCCCCTGGGCGGTTCGGATGACCGCGCTCGGCGTGGTTGGCGGCCTCGGCGGCCACGTCCACCGCCTCGCTGATCCGTTCCACCGCCTTGGCCGGCACGACCACGCCCGCCACCTCGGCCAAGTTGCGACGGAGCGCATCGAAGGGCTCCTGGGCCCGCATTCGAGCCATCAACCGGCGCATCCCGCTGAAGGAGGTGTCGACCACGTCGAGGTCCTCGTCCTTCGGGATGACCCCGCGCCGTCTGGGGGTGCACACTGCGCGCAGTGATAGTAGGCGCGTCGGACCTGCTAGCGCACCCGCCACCGGCCGGGGTTTCCGGAAAACACCGGCCAGAAGTTTCGGAACCCACAGCTGTCGGTGAACAAGGCGCTGAACGGCTGCGGGTGATCGCGCGCACGCAAGACGGGAGGAGGGAATGCTAGTGTCAGAGTAAGCGGCAGGTGAAAGCAGGAAAGAAGCGGACGCCCTACAAAACCATGACAACAGGGAAGGAGAAGAAAAGATGACTCGAAATCGCGTAACAATGACAATCGCGGCGGCTTGCACGCTGGTGTGCTTGCCGGCGGCCAGCCATGCCCTCATCACTTGTCGCAACACAACCACCGGCGATCTCGTGGCCCGCTCGACGTGCCTGGCCGGCGAGGTGGCGGCGAACGCCAAGTCCATCAGGCTCTTGCCGCGGATCTTCGCCGGCGCGCTGCATAGCCTGCAGCCAATACCCGACGCTGCCCCAAATAACTGGCCAAGTGGCACCGTGGCGACCTTGAACGTCCCCATTGCCGGCACCTTCCATATCACCGGCAAGGCCGACGTCGGCGAGTGGAGCGGCACAGCCACCCCGGTGCGATGCGTCCTTAAGGCTGGAGGTGACTACGACGAGGCGAACGCCGGGCTGCTCAACAGCGATGAGATGCTCAGCTTCGACTTCGTGCACACGTTCGCGGCAGCCGGCCCGGTCTCGCTGCTGTGTACCGACTGGGGTGTGGGGCCGGCGCAGATTTGGTTGGTGAGAATCGCGGCGCAGGAGGTGCAGGGCAGCTCCTCCATGTTGTCCGCGCCCCCAGACCTGATTCCGATCAACATGGACAATTTGGGCTACTGCACAAACGACACAAATTACTTCTACGTGAAGAACCAAGGCCCCAGCTGGGCGCCGGCTTCGACCGCTCGCATCGGCCGCTGCAACGTGGATGTAGCCGTGCCGGCTTTGAGCCCCGGTGCAGTCCTCTTCTTTCCGGTACCAGCCGGTTGCGACCGGCAAGACGAGATCACGGTTGACTTCTACAATGCTGCGGCCGAGAGCGACGAGGGCAACAACAGCTCCGCTTGCTACATTATGAGGTGACCGAACGGCGGGCAAGAACCGCCAGCTCGCAGCAGAACGGGCCCGGCGCGGATTTGCCGTCCGCGCCGGGCTCACGAGGAATCACCGCGCAGCTACGAGGGCGACGCTGCAGTTACGGCCCGGAGCCTCTTTCGCAGCACTAGTAGCCACGCCACGGGGTCAGGTCTTGATAGCGATAGAGGTGGATGCTAGGAATGCCATCGGATGGCTCGGCCGCTACGCATCACCTTTCCCGGGGCCTGTTACCACGTAACGGCGCGGGGCAATGAGCGCAAGCCGATCTTTCGCGATGACCGGGATCGGGCGCGCTTTCTGGAGATTCTTGCCGACAGCATCCGCCGCTTTGGCCTGGTGCTGCACGCCTACGTGCTGATGCGCAATCACTACCACCTGCTGCTGGAAACCCCCGAGGCGAACTTGGCGCGCGCCATGCGCCAGCTCAACGGCGTGTATACCCAGGACTTCAATCGGCGCCACCGCCGGGTCGGGCACGTCTTGCAAGGGCGCTACAAGGCTATTGTGATTGAGAAGGATAGTTATCTGCTGGAGCTGAGCCGCTATATCCACCTCAATCCGGTGCGGGTTGGGGAAGTAGCGGCGGCGGCGCGCTTTGCGTGGAGCAGCACCGCGGCCTATGTCGGACGCAGGCGCGCACCGCAGTGGCTGCGGATTGATGAGGTGCTGAGCCATTTCGGCCGGCGGCGGCGCACGGCTCAACGCGCCTACGCCCGCTTTGTCGCAGAGGGAGTTGGGGCGCAGGAGCCACGGCCGTGGGAAGAGGTGGTCGGGCAGACGCTGCTGGGGGCCGAGCGGTGGATGGAGCGGATGCGGCGGCGGGTCGAGGCGGGAGAGAATGACCTCGAGGTGCCGGCGAGGCGGCAGCTGCGAAGGCGGCCGCCGCTGTCGGTGGTGTTCACGCAGGTGAGCCGGCGAGCAGGGGTACGGCGGGAGAACCTCGAGCGGCCAACGCCCGGGCGAGTGAACTTGGCGCGGTTAGCGGCAGTGCAGGTGGCGTGGGAGCTCTGCGGCGCGACGCAAGGCGAGATCGGGGCAGCCTGTGGGGTGACGCCCTTTGCCGTGAGCAAGATGCTTCGGCGAGCCGGAGCGTTGAAGGCGACGGATCGGAAGTTCCGGAAGCTGATCGACTCCACCTCTATCGCACTCCAGACGTGACCCTATCGCACTGTTACTGACCCTATCGCACTGTTATCGCACTGACCCTATCGTACTCTTACCGGTCTTCACGTCCCAAATTACAGTTGTGCCCGAGAAAGCTGAGAGGCGCTCACTCACTATCAGGTGTAAACGCCAGGTTCCGAACGCGGTCTGGTGGTCCGCGCAATGCGCACGCGTCGCGCGCGGGCGCGTTGCGCGGACGAAGGTTGGCCCTCTGGGAGTCATCCGTTCAAGCCCCTACGAGCTATCGCCGCAGGACTCCCGCCAACCACCGGAACGGAACGGATGGCCTTCAGTCCTCGCTAATCCGTTAAATTCGCTCAATCCGTTGTAAGCGCCGGCCCTGGCTCGCCCAGCACCAGGTAAGCGTTGACGCCGCCATAGCCGTAGCTGGTGACCAGAGAGGTGCGAATGCGAGCGGGTCTCGGGCTACCCGGAACGTAATCGAGGTCGCACTCGGGAGCGGGTGTATGCAGGTTGTGGGTCGGCGGAATCAGCTGGTGCCGGATTGCCAAGGCCGCCGCGGCGGATTGGAAAGCTCCCGCAGCCCCGAACGGATGCCCCAGCACTCCCTTTATTGAGCTTACCGGCAGGCGTGCCGCCCACTCGCCGAAGGCGCGCTTGATGACTAGCGTCTCCTTGCGATCGAATGCCGGCGAGGAGTTGGCGTGGGCACATACGTAGTCGATGTCCGCAGCAGTGAGGTGGCTGCGACTGATGGCCCGGTGCATCGCCCGTGCGCCGGTCTCGCCGGACGGGTCCGAGCAATATAGCCCGTTGGCATCGCATGACGACGCCGAGCCGAGGATCTCGGCGTACGCGCGCGCGTTGCGGCGGGCCACGCGCTCTGCCGCTTCGAGCACGAACAGGCAGCTGCCCTCGCTGAGCACCATGCCACAGTGGGCCCGGTCAAATGGCCGGGAGGCTTGGGCCGGGTCACCGTCGAACGTCGATAATTCCAATGTGCGGCCCATGCCGGCCATAACCATTGGGATCAGCGGGCTCTCCGTGCCACCGGCAATACACATGTCCAAATCGCCGCTCGCAACCAGCGCGGCGCCATGGGCGATGGCGTGCAGGCTGGCCGGACAACCACTCGAGAACGTGAGCTGGCAGCCGCGGGCCCCGATCGCGCCCGCGACCTCGACACCAGACGAGTAGTTCGGGGTGGCGTTGGCCACGAACGGGTTGACCCGGCGTGCGCCGCGCTCCATGAGAATAGAGTGCTGCTGCTCTGCTTCGCGCCAGCCGCCCAAGGCGGTGCCGAGGCAAACGCCGACTAGCTCCGGATCGTAGAATGCGGCCGGTAGCCGTGCGTCGCGCAGCGCCAACTCGGCTGCACCGAGGGCGAGTTGGGTGACGTGGGTGGTGGTGCGCAGCTTGCGGGGATCGAGGAGGTCTTCGTAGCTAAGGTCGCGAACCTCGCCGCCAACTTGGCAGGGATACGAGGTTGGATCGAAACGGGTGATGCGGCCAATACCTGAGCGACCCTCAACGAGCGATTGCCAGAACGCATCCAGCCCGTTGCCGGTTGGCCCGATCAGCCCGATCCCAGTAATGAGAACCCGTTGCACCTTCCGTCCACCCCGTCAGTTCAGCCGTCCTGCCGAGTTAAGCGTCGCTAGAGGCCAGCCTGGCGGTCAACCGGGCTGCTGCTCATGCCCGCCATTGCCATTTATGATGCGGCCGTGCACGTAATCTGCAATCGCTCCGAACCCGTTCAGTTCCAAGATGAGAATCGGATCGATTTCAATCTGGTACTCCTCCTCGATCGCGACCTGTAGCTCCGTGAAGGCGACCGATTCCATTTGGATTTCGTTGTCCACCGAGGCGGTCTCGGTGATCTGCTCCAAGGGAACCCCCGCAATCTCGTGCATTAGAATCGCGAGTCGCTTGCGAACGGCTTGGCGTGTCGGCGTTGCCTGTTCTAATTCCATCGTCCACCAGATTCTACGCCATCGCCACGCCCGGGACTTCCAAGGAATTGAACCAAAACATGTCGCACACTCTGGGCTCTCCAGCTTGACTCCGGCGCCAAGATTTGGCGAAGATACGAACTTGGCGGCGGAAATGTCAAGCGCAAACGCAAATCACCTGACGTGTAGCGGGATTTCTCGGAGGAAATCGAGGCCTGCTGCAGGTGCGGCTGGTGACGAGGCGGTGACGCGTGGGTGACGACGCGGCTTTTCGGTTACTGGCGGGACTCACCTTCAAGGTTGCCGAGGGACCGGAGATTGCGCGCGCGCTGGAGCTGCGGCGGCAGATATACGAGAGCGAGCTCGGGCATCACGGAATTGACGCTTTCGACGAGCGAGCCCATCAGTTGGTTGCGGTCGATTCCACGGATGAGATCGTTGCCGCGGCGCGGATACTTGCGCCTGACCAGCGCCCGTTTGAAATCGAGCGGTTTGTGGATCTATCTCGCTTCATTCCAACGGGTCGCTCACCCGCTCAGGTTGGTGGATTTTGGATCCGACCTGAGGATCGCCGCGTGCGCGGCAAGGGGTTCCTACCGCTGGGAATGCTCAAGCTAGCCTACGCGTTCGCCCGAAAAAACGGCATTACGGACTTGGTCATGCGCACACACATCCAGCAACTGCGTGGATTTTACACGCGCGCCTTGTTCCGACCTCTGGACCATATGTCATTTGTACACCCTGACTGGGGCCGGGTGTACGTCATGCACCTAGATTTGACGGACCTTGAAGCGTGCCACTCGCACTCACGTGAGGCAATTGCTCGCTTCTTGGCGGCCGATGTCCCGAACATCCGGGTTTGACCCGGGGCAATGACGTATCACTCGATCATACCTTTGCTTGCGGCGGTGGCGTGCCTCGCACTTGGCGTCGGAGTGAACCGAAGAGGCCCGCGCACGCCGATCAGCCAGGTCTTCACCTTCCTCGCGTGCATGCTCGTCCTGTGGAATCTGAACTTCTTCGTCTCATACGCCGTGGCCGATCGCGAGGTCGCGATGAGCCTCACACGGGTGCTTCACATCGGAGGTATCTTCGTGCCCCCGGCGATCTTGCATGTCGTCTTCGTGCTTCGCGACCATCGCCCTCGCTGGTGGCGCAACGCCCTGCTGATAGATTATGCGTTCTCGTTCGCTCTGTTAATTCCAAATGCACTGGACCTGTTCATCTCCGACCTGAGGCAGTTTGCCTGGGGCTACCACTCGGTCGGTACACGGCTCTACGACGCGTATACGGTCGTAGTCATAGGGAACTTCCTCGCTGCAATTGCCGCGCTGGTGCATGACTACCGGGTAACCACCGAGCCTCGCTTGCGTCTGCAGCTGGAGTTCTGGTTGCTCGGGGCAACGGTTGCCTTGCCCTTAGGTCTGACGAACTTGCTGCCCGTTTATGGTGTGCCGTTCTATCCACTCGGCAATCTCGGTAGTGCGGCATGGGCGAGCATCGTGGCGTACGCAATTGTTCGGCATCGGCTGATGGATATTGATGTTGTCGTCACCAAGGGCGCGGCTTACGCGGCTGTGGCGCTCCTCCTGATCGGCCCGGCATTTACCTTAATGCTCTGGATCGAGCGGTTGTCCTTCGGTCGCATCCACCCGGACTTCTCTTTTGCGCTCCTCGTTATGTTCGTCGCCGTCGGCGTCTTGTTCCCGACCTTGCGCGTGCGGGCACAGTCGCGGATTGAACGTTCTTTGTTTCGCGAGAAGCACGAGCACCGCGCCACACTCTCGGCGTTTGCCCGCACCATCGTCCGCATCCTCGACCGTGACAAGCTGCTGCGCGAGTTGGCCGACACGCTCACCGTCACCCTCCAACTCGAGCGCCTCGCCGTCTACCTGCCCGACGGGGAAGACCGCAGTTACACCGTGTCGCACGCGAAGGGAGGCTCCGCCCCCGAGGACGTCTTCGCCGACAATGACCCGTTCGTCGTGGCTATCCAGCGCCGCGACGAGCCGGTACTGCGTTACGAAATCGAGGCCAGCGATGACCCGGCAGAACACGCCGCCGCCGAGATCTGCCGGCGCAACAGTTGGGAGGTGTGTATCCCGCTGGCGGCCAGCGGCCGGCTGCTGGGTTTTATCTGCCTCGGGCGCAAGCGTAACCTCGACGCCTTCTCAGTCGAAGATCTGCACCTGCTCGACACTCTGGCGGCCGAAGCCGCTATCGCGTTGGAAAACGCTCGGCTCTACGGCGAGCTGAAGAAGTCGCGCGACATCATCGAACGCACCGGGCGCTTGTCCGCCATGGGCACACTCGCCGCAGGGATCGCGCACGAGATTCGCAACCCGCTCGTCTCCGTCCAAACCTTCTTCCAACTGGCGCCGCAGCGGATTCACGACCAGGAGTTCTTCACCGGCTTTCTCAACCTCACCGCGGCGGAGGTGCAGCGCATCAGCGACCTCATCACCGAATTGCTCAGCTTCGCCAAATCACCCGCCCATAAGATCCAGGGCGTCGATCTCAACGACCTCATCGAACGTACCACCAAGCTGCTCGAACCCGAGGCGCGCAAGCAGCGGATCAAGCTCGTGCGCATGCTGGCGCTCGACCTGCCCGCCATCCGCGCCGATAGCGATCAGGTGAAACAGATCGTGATCAACCTGGTGCTCAACGCCATCCAAGCCACAACCCCGAGCGGCAGCGTTACCGTCTTCACCCGCCGTTCGGCGCACCAGGGTAAGCCGTTTTGTCAGATCGAAGTGCGAGACACCGGCATCGGCATCCCGCAGCGGATGATCGAGGACATCTTCAACCCCTTCTTCACCACCAAAGAGAAGGGCACCGGCCTGGGGTTGTCCATCGCTCACCAACTCGCCACTGAGCACGGCGGCTTCATCACCGTGGCGAGCGAAGAAGGCCGCGGCAGCTCGTTCTACATCAACCTCCCCGAAGGCAACCAGGCGGTATTTACGGCTGAAGAAGCCGAGATCGAGGCCGACTTGCCCCTACGATACGGCCGCATGGCTAAACTGTAGTGCGCGCGCGCCGGCGGTAGTGGCCGGGGCCGCATGCTGCGAGAGCCCGAGTTCGGCTCTGGCCCGCGATTGATTGCATCGGCGCCATTCGTGGTTAGCTTTGGCCGCAATCCGTGGCGCCAAGCCCGGAGCAGACGGAGCAAGGATGAATATCAGTCGGTTCACCGAGAAGTCGCAGGACGCCTTGCGCCAGGCGCAGGACAGCGCGGCCCGGCGCAGCCATCAGGGCATCGATGTCGAGCACCTGCTGCTGGCGCTGCTGGAGCAGGCCGATGGGCTCGCGCTACCCTTGCTGCAAGGTGCCGGCGGAAATATCGCGCAGCTGAAAGAGCGCCTCGGAAAAGAACTGGACCGCGTTCCCAGCGTCACCGGCGCCAGCGGCGCGCCGGAACAGATCTACGTCACCCCGCGCCTCAATCGCCTGCTCTCCCAGGCCGAAGACGAGGCCGCTAAACTCAAGGACGAGTTCGTCAGCGTCGAGCATCTGCTGCTGGTGATGGCCGATGACCGCGGCGGCGGCGGCAAGCTGCTGCGCGAGCAGGGTCTGACACGCGAGCAGCTGATGGCCGCGCTGAAGAAGGTGCGCGGCGCCCAGCGGGTCACCAGCCCCAACCCCGAAACCACCTACCAAGCCCTCGAACGCTATGGCCGTGACCTCACCAAGCTGGCGGCGCAAGGCAAGCTCGATCCGGTCATCGGCCGCGACGACGAGATTCGCCGCGTTATCCAAGTGCTGTCGCGACGCACGAAGAACAACCCGGTTCTCATCGGTGAGCCCGGCGTCGGCAAGACCGCTATCGTCGAAGGCCTGGCCCAGCGCATCGTGCGCAAGGACGTTCCTGAAGGCCTGAAGGACAAGCGCGTCATCACGCTCGACATGGGCGCGGTGATCGCCGGCGCCAAGTTTCGCGGCGAGTTCGAGGAGCGCCTCAAAGCCGTGCTCAAAGAAGTGCAAGAATCGGCCGGCGAGATCATTCTCTTCATCGACGAGCTGCACACGGGGGTCGGCGCCGGCGCGGCCGAGGGCGCCATGGACGCCAGCAACCTGCTCAAGCCCATGCTCGCCCGCGGCGAGTTGCACTGCATCGGCGCTACCACGCTCGATGAGTATCGCAAACACGTCGAGAAGGACGCCGCGCTCGAACGCCGCTTTCAGCCGGTGCTGGTGGATCAACCCAGCGTCGAGGACACCATCTCCATCCTGCGCGGGCTGCGCGAGCGCTACGAGGTACATCATAAGGTCCGCATCAAAGACGCGGCCCTAGTCAGTGCGGCCGTGCTCTCCCACCGCTACATCAGCGATCGCTTTCTCCCCGACAAGGCCATCGACCTTGTCGATGAAGCCGCCGCCAAGCTGCGCACCGAGATCGATTCCATGCCCGCCGAACTCGACGAGGTCACCCGCCGGGTGATGCAACTCGAGATCGAGCGCGAGGCCCTCAAGAAGGAAACCGACGCCGCCTCGCGCGAGCGCTTGCAGCGCTTGGAGCGGGAACTCGCCGATCAGAAAGAAGTCGAGCGGCGGCTGCGGGCGCAGTGGGAGCAGGAAAAAGGTGCCATCGGCGGCGTTACGGAACTGCAGCAGAAGCTGGAGCAAGCCCGGCTCGAATTGGCCAAAGCCAAGCGCGAATACAACTGGTCGCGCGCCGCCGAACTGGAGCGCGGCGTTGTCCCCGATCTCGAAAGGCGCATCGCCGCCGCCGAAACTCCGGTGGCCATCACCCGCCTGATCAAAGACCACGTCGACGTTGACGATATCGCCGAGGTCGTGGCCCGCTGGACCGGCATTCCCGTCAGCCGCCTGATGGAAGGCGAGACCCAGAAGCTCTTGCGCTTGGAGGAGCATCTGCACAAGCGCGTGGTCGGCCAGGACGAGGCCGTCACCGCCGTCGCCGATGCCGTCATCCGCGCCCGCTCCGGCCTCAAAGATCCCAATCGGCCGATCGGCTCGTTCATCTTCCTCGGCCCCACCGGCGTCGGCAAGACCGAGCTCGGCCGCGCCCTGGCCGAGTTCCTCTTCGACGACGAAGCGGCGATGATCCGCATCGACATGTCCGAGTATATGGAGAAGCACACCGTGGCGCGGCTGATCGGCGCCCCGCCGGGCTACGTCGGCTTCGAAGCGGGCGGCCAACTCACCGAGGCGGTGCGCCGCCGCCCGTACTCGGTGCTGCTGTTCGACGAGATCGAAAAAGCCCATCACGATGTTTTCAACATCCTGCTGCAAATCCTCGACGACGGCCGGCTCACCGACGGCCACGGCCGCACCGTCGACTTCAAGAACACGGTCGTGATCATGACCTCGAACATCGGCGGCCAGTTGATTGTCGGCTACCGCGGCGGCGACGATGCCGATGCCTACGAAAGCATGAAGGCCGACGTGCTCGAGGCCTTGCGCCAAAACTTCCGCCCGGAGTTTCTCAACCGGGTAGATGAGGTTGTCGTCTTCCACTCGCTCACCCGCGCGCAGCTCGAACTGATCGTCGATATCCTGTTGGTGCGGCTGCGCGCCCGGCTGAGCGAGCGCAAGATCGAGCTCGAGCTCACCGCCGCGGCGCGCGCGTACTTCGCGCGCGTGGGCTACGACCCGTCGTACGGCGCCCGGCCGCTCAAGCGCTTGCTCCAGCGCGAGCTGGAAACGACCCTGGGGCGAATGATCATCGCCGGCGAGGTGCGCGACAGCAGTCGCGTGATCGTCGATTGCGCCGGCGACCGGCTACACTTTGAGAGCCAGCCGCTGGCCGAGGCGGCCTGAGATCACGAACAAGGGCGTCGCACCGACGCCCTGTTCACCTGCCGCTTTACGTACCGGGCCGATCCCCGGCCCCTTTCGGCCTACGCCGAACGTCCGACAGCCGTCTTCTGTGCCCCGCGGGCCAGCCCCACGGGTGCGCGACAAATTTGTGGGTAACGTGGTTCGGTGTTATGGCCGTCATTCCCGCGAAAGCGGGAATCCAGTTTGGCGTTTGGCGCTATGGACAAGCAGTTCTGCGTTTACATCCTGGCCAGCAAACGGAACGGCACGC
>JACQVA010000039.1 GCA_016210005.1 Deltaproteobacteria bacterium
ACAGTACACAGTACTGTCAGACTGGTGAGGATTTGCCCGGTCGGCTGCACGTTACCCAAAGATTTGTCGCACACCCGCCCACACCCGCCCACAAGGACCAAATTGACTTGCCGGCGGAGGTGTGGTGTTAATGCTGACTTCCGCCAGGGGCACACAACTAGCAGTGGTCGCGGACGATGAGGACCAAGGCCCCGGGCCGCGGGGGAACCGATCATGAAACGCACGTATCAACCGAGCAACACTCGACGCAAACGAACCCACGGGTTTCTCAGCCGCATGGCGACGGCAGGCGGACGCGCCGTGCTCAAGCGCCGGCGCGCCAAGGGGCGCAAACGCCTGACCGTCAGCATTCCGCCGAAGCAGCCGCGCTGACGCGTGGCGGCCGTGGGCCGGCGCAGCGCCTGCCCCGGCGCTCGCGAATACGCCGCCGTCAAGAATATGTCGTGCTGCAACGCGATGGGCGGCGCCGGACAACGCCGCACTTCGTCTTGGTCTGGCGACCGCGCTCGGACGGCGGCAGTCGGCTGGGTCTCACGGTCAGCCGTAAGGTGGGCGGCGCGGTGCTGCGCAATCGCGTGAAGCGCTGGGTGCGCGAATGGTTTCGGCGCCATCGTACGCTGGTAATGCCGGTCCAGGACGTGGTGGTGATCGCGCGGCCAGGAGCGGCCGAGATCGGCTACCTCGAGGTGGCCACTGAGTTGGCAAGAGCGCTAAGAATTCAGTAATCTGTGCCATGGGATCATCAACGCAACCAGTACCCGCGGCCGTGAGCCCGCGGCTGCCGGCGGTGACGGCGATAGTCATCGGGGTACTGCGGCTGTACAAATTGTCTATTTCTCCACTACTAGGACAGCGCTGCCGGTTCGCCCCGTCGTGTTCGCAGTATGCGCAGGTCGCCATCGGCCGATACGGCGTCCGGAGCGGAATTGCGCTGGCGCTGCGGCGACTGGCCCGCTGTCATCCGTGGCAGCCCGGCGGCTGGGATCCGGTGCCGTGAGGATATGGAAAAGCGCGCCCTGATCGCCGTGGCGATCTCCCTCGCGATACTGGTCTTGTATCAAGAGGTCATACTGAAACAACTCTATCCACAACCCGCTGTCACGCCCGAGAGTGCCCCCCCGGCGCCGCCTGTACCGCCGGAGAGCCTACCGGCACCGGTCGACCTCGGGGCGCCGCCTGCTGGTGCAGTGGCGGCCCCGGCGGGCCGTGAGCTGGTCATCGATACCGAGCTCTACCGCGCCGTCATCGATAGCGCCGGCGGCCGCCTCGCCAGCTTTCGGCTCAAACGCTACCGCGCGGCGGTTGCGCCCGACTCCCCGCCGCAGGAGATCGTCTCCGGCGGCGCGCCATACCCGCTCGGGGTGCAACTGCGGGGCAAGGAGAACCTGGACGATGGCGGGGTTGAGTACCAGGCTGACCGCGACCACCTCGAGCTGAGCGGTAACGGCGAAGGCACACTGACGCTCACGGGCGCGCTCGGCGACGCGACGGTCACCAAGACCTTCGCGTTCCGCAGCGGAACCTACCTGATCGGCCTCGAGGTCAAAGTGGACGGCGCCGCCGCGTTCAGCGAACTCGGACTGACGTGGCACCGGGCCGGCGAACTCACCCACGCTGGGAGCGCGCCGCTCTTCAGCCAGGTGGCGGTGCTGCAAGGCAAGAAGGTGCTCCCCGAGCCTTTTGATGGACTGGCTGATGGCAAGGTGATCGACAAAGACATCGTGTGGGCCGCCTACGACGGGCCGCACTTCCTAGCGGCCATGGTGCCGCGCGCGGGCGAGTCGATGCGGGTGTGGCTGAAGCAGCGCGACCGCACCACTGAGACCATGGTGCTGGCACCGCGCCGCGACGGCCGCTTGGGGGCGCACCTGGACGTGTATGCCGGCCCCAAGACCGTGGATACGCTCGAGCAATCCGGCCACTCACTGGCCCGCGCCGTCGACCTCGGCTACTTCGGCTTCATTGCCATCCCCTTGCTGCACGCCCTCAGATGGTCGAATAAGGTCACCGGCAACTACGGCCTTGACATCATTCTACTCACGGTCGTGATCAAAGTGCTGTTCATCCCGCTGACGCAGAAGAGTTTCAAATCGATGAAGGCGATGCAGAAGCTGCAGCCGGAGATGGCCCGCATCCGGGAGAAGTACAAAGACCAGCCCGAGCAGGTGAACAAGGAGGTCATGGAGCTGTACCGCCGGCACAAGGTCAATCCCTTCGGCGGCTGCCTGCCCATGGTCCTGCAACTGCCGGTGTTCATCGGCCTCTACAACGCCTTGTCGCATGCGGTCGAGCTGCGGCACGCGCCGTTCTTCCTGTGGATCAACGACCTCTCGGCGCCCGATCGTTTGGGGGCGCTGGCCATCCCCTTCGTGGCGCCGCCGGGGATTCCGGTGTTAACGCTGTTGATGGGCGCCAGCATGTTCATCCAGCAATGGATGACTCCGAGTACAGGTGATCCGCAACAACAACGAGTGATGATGATTATGCCAGTCATGTTTACCTTCATGTTCGTTAGTTTTCCGGCCGGCTTGACACTGTACTGGTTGGTCAACAACGTCTTGACTATCGGCCAGCAATACGTCGTCAGTCGCCCCGAGCGCCGCCCCCAGGAGCGGTCATGAGCTGCGTCGAGGCCGAAGGCACGAGCATCGACGAGGCGATCGAGCAGGCGCTAGACAGCCTCGGTGTCGGGCGCGAGCAGGTCTCCGTCGATATTTTGGTGAGCCCGACCAAGGGCGTGCTGGGATTCGGCAGCCGCAAAGCCAAGGTGCGCGTGCGCGTACGCCAACCCGTCGACGCCGAGGCCGACGCCGGCGCTGAGCGACCGAGCCCGGCGCTGCCCCCGGCCGTCCGCGCCGCCCCTGGGGCACCAGTGCCGTCCGCGCCAAGCGCGGCGACGGACCCGGAGGCCGCCCCGGCCCGTGCCCAAAGCACCGGCGGCGGCAACGGTGACGAAGCCGGCGAAAGTGACCCGGAGCTGTTAGCGCGTGCGCAAGCGCTCTTGCAGGAAGTGCTCGAGCACATGGGCTTCGGTGTTTCCGTGAGCGGCGTTTGGCACGACGGCACGGTGGAATTGACGATCGCGGGCGACAGCAGCGGGGTGCTGATCGGGCGCCACGGCCAGACCCTCGATGCGCTCGAGTACTTCCTGCACCGGGCGCTGTCGCGTGACGAGGGCGGCCGCATTGCAGTCGACAGCGAAGGCTACCGCGCACGCCGGCGCGAAACCCTCGAAGCAATGGCCAGTCGGCTCGCCCAGCAGGCGAAGATTAGGCGAAAACCAATGGCAATGGAGAACCTCAGCCCGCGCGATCGCCGGGTCGTGCACATGGCACTGCAGAACGAGCCCGGTTTGACCACGCGCAGCTCCGGCGACGGTTACTACCGCAAGCTGCTGATTATCCCCGAAAGCCGCAGCGCTCGCACCGGCACCCGCGGCGGCAACCAGTAGCCGGAGGGCGCCGCGGCGCGGCATTCAGAAGCGCGTGTACGCCAGCGATACCATTGCCGCGGTTGCCACACCGCCGGGAGCAGGCGGAATCGGCATTGTTCGCCTCAGCGGGCCGCACGTGGGGGAGATCGCCGCACGCATGTTCCGGGCGCAAGCTCAGCCCGCCACTTGGGCATCGCACCGCTTGTATCGCGGCAGCGTGATCGATGCGCAGGGCCGCACACTCGACGAGGGGCTGGCGGTGATCATGCGCGCGCCGCACAGCTACACGGGCGAAGATGTGCTGGAGCTGCATTGTCACGGCAGCCCGGCCGGGCTGCGTCGGGTGATCATGGCGGTACTCGCGCACGGCGCCCGTCTGGCGGAGCCGGGCGAGTTCACCCGGCGCGCGTTCCTCAACGGCCGTCTCGACCTGGCGCAGGCGGAAGCGATCGTCGAGTTGATTGCCGCCCGCAGCGAAGAGGGGGCAGCCATCGGCGCTGATCATCTCGCTGGCCGGCTTTCACACGCCCTGAACGAGATCCGCCAAGGGTTGCTCGACATCCGGGCGCGAATCGAGGTGCAGATCGACTTCAGCGATGAGGACGTCAGGGTGGATCAAGGCGAGTTGACCGCCGACATCGAGCGCGCGCACACGCAGGTGGTTGCGCTCCGGGATTCGTATCGTCATGGGAAGCTCGTGCGCCAGGGCTTGCGGGTCGTGATTACCGGCAAACCGAACGCCGGCAAATCGAGCTTGCTCAATGCCCTGCTGCGCGCAGAGCGCGCAATCGTGACTTCCATTCCGGGAACGACGCGCGATGTGATCGAGGAGGCCGCCGATTTTCACGGTATCCCCGTCCTGCTCAGCGACACCGCCGGCATACGCCAGCCGGGAGACAGCGTTGAACAGCTCGGCGTCAGCCGCGCCCGCGCCAAGCTCGCCGAGGCGGAGGTGGTGCTGGCGGTCTTCGACCGCACTCGACCGCTCGACCGGGACGATGCCGAAGTGGCGGCTTTGGCCCGCGGGCTTCTGTTCCCCGGTAGCGAGAAGCGAGAGCCGCCGCGCCAACTGCTGCGCCAGGTCGTGGCGGTGCTCAACAAGAGTGACCTGCCCGCTGTAATCGGCGAGGGCGAACTATGCGACCAACTCGGGTTAAAGCCAGCCGTCAACGTCTCGGCCGTTACCGGTGCCGGTCTTGATGCCCTCCGCGCCGCGGTCGTTACGGCGGTCGAGCAGCAGAGCGAGGTGCCGGCGAATCAGCCCATTGTTACACTGACACGCCACCATGACGCGCTGGCAAAGGCAGGCACCGCGTTGCAGTTGGCACTCGATGGGGTACGTCAATGCCAGCCGCTCGAGTTGGTGGCGGTAGATATCCAGCGCGCTGCCGATCAGCTTGCAGAGATCACGGGCTCCCTGACTTCGGAAGATGTGCTAGACCGGATCTTCGCGCAGTTCTGTATCGGCAAGTGAATGTTTCACGTGGAACAGCGAAACGGCGATGAGCCTGGGGCAATCGAAGTCGTTTGATGTGATCGTGGTCGGCGCCGGCCACGCCGGCATCGAGGCCGCGCTGGCGGCCAGCCGAATGGGCTGCGACACGCTGGTGATCACGATGAATCTGGACCATATCGGCTTGATGTCGTGCAACCCGGCGATCGGCGGCATCGGCAAAGGCCACCTGACCAAGGAAATCGACGCGTTGGGCGGGGAGATGGCGCGCGCCATCGACGAAACCGGCATCCAGTTTCGCCGGCTCAACACCCGCAAAGGCCCGGCCGTTCGCGCCTCGCGGGCGCAAGCCGACAAGACGCTCTATCGGCAACGAATGAAGGCCCGCCTCGAGCGCGCGGAGCACCTGACGATCTACCAGGGCTGTGTTGCTAGCTTGCTGATCGAGGGCGGAACGGTACGCGGCGTTCACACCGAGCTGGGAGAAGAGATCTCGGGACGCCGCGTGATCTTGACGACCGGAACCTTTCTCAATGGGATAATCCATGTCGGTTTGACCAAGTACTCCGGCGGGCGGGCCGGTGACGCCGCTGCTGGTGGCTTGAGTGAACAGCTGGCTGCCCTCGGCTTCCGGGTCGGACGGCTCAAGACCGGCACCTGCCCCCGTTTGGATGCACGTACGATCGATTTCTCCCGGCTCGAAGCCCAACACGGCGACGACCCCCCGGCGCCGTTTTCGTTCTCGACCGAGAGCATCATTCAGAGCCAGATTCCGTGTCACGTCACCTACACCAACGGCCGCACCCACGAGATTATCCGCGGCGCGCTCGATCGCTCGCCGCTGTACGGTGGGCGGATTCAAGGGCGCGGACCGCGGTATTGCCCGTCAATCGAGGATAAAATCGTGCGTTTCGCGGATAAGGAACGCCACCAGATCTTCCTCGAGCCGGAGGGCCGCGACACCACCGAGGTTTACCCCAACGGCCTATCGACGTCGCTCCCGCTCGATGTCCAGATCGCCATGGTGCACTCGATCAGCGGGCTCGAAGCGGCGCGCATCATGCGCCCCGGGTACGCCATCGAGTACGACTACGTCGACCCCACCCAGTTGCAGCTGTCGTTGGAGACCAAGTCGGTGCGTGGGCTCTATCACTCGGGCCAGATCAACGGTACCACCGGCTACGAGGAAGCGGCGGCACAAGGGTTGATGGCGGGGATCAATGCAGCCTTGAGCATTCGTGGTGATGCGCCGCTGATTCTCGGTCGCGAGCAGGCTTACATCGGTGTGATGGTGGACGACTTGGTCACCAAGGGCGTGGCTGGCGAGCCGTACCGGATGTTCACCTCGCGCGCCGAGTATCGCTTGTTGCTGCGCGAGGACAACGCCGACCTGCGTCTGTCAGCTCTCGGCTACAAAATCGGAGTGGTGTCAGCGGCGGACCATGAGCGAGCCGAGCGCAAGATGATCTTGGCCCAAAGCGAGGTGGAGCGGTTGGAGGCGACCGTGGTCAACCCGACCGAGGAGGTCAACCAGCGATTGACCGCGCTAGGAACGGCGCCGATTCGCAACCCAACTTCGCTGGCGCAGCTGCTGCGGCGCCCGGAGCTACGTTACGAGGAGGTCGTGCATGACGTCGCCTCCAGGGATCGGTTACCGGCCGATGTCGCCGCTCAGGTCGAGGTTACGGTAAAATACGAGGGTTACATCAGACGGCAAGAGGAAGACGTGCGGCGCTATGAGCGCATGGAGAGAGCCGCAATACCACCGGACTTGGACTTTCAGTTGGTCAGTGGCCTTTCCCGTGAGGTCAGAGAAAAGCTGACCGCGATAGCGCCCCGCACGCTCGGCCAGGCGGCGCGCATTTCCGGCGTAACACCGGCAGCGGTGGCGCTCTTGGCCGTTCATCTCAAACGCTCGGGCCGCAACGAATGCCGCTAAGCCGGGCCGAGCAGGACGAGATCCGCCACGGCGCCGAGCGCTTCAGCTTGCGGCCTACCGAAGAGCAGGGCGCCGCACTGATGCGCTATCTTGATTTGTTGATGCAATGGCGAGCACATGCGCGCTTGGTCTCGCAGCATCAGACACGCTCGGACTTGGTTCGCAAGCACCTGACCGATGCCTTCGCGGCCGTGAGGCACTTGAGCGGATGCCGGCGCATTGCCGATATCGGCAGCGGGGCGGGGTTGCCTGGCCTCCCGATCGCCGTTCTTTGCCCCGATGTTCGCATCGCCCTGATCGAGCCTAATCTGCGCAAAGCCAATTTCCTTCGTGAAGTGATCCGCCAGCTCAAGTTGGCCAATGCGGTGGTCGTAGAGGCACGGGTACAAGACGTCGCCGCCGATATCGGCGAGTTCGATGGTGTGATCTCTCGGGCCGTGTGGGCTCTCCCGGAATTCCTAGAGCGAGTTGGCTGCCTGATCGCGTTTGGCGGGTTGGTCATTGCAATGAAGGGGCCCGGGGTTGACGAGGAGCTGGTGGCAACCGATCTCGCTGCTGCCGGGTTCTCGCTGCAGGGGGTTGATCGCTATCATCTGCAGTCGGGCGAGGGGCGCGCGCTGGTGCTACTGCGCCGAAATGTTTCACGTGAAACGCCTTCCCATCGTCGCAAGCCTGTGGTACGAGTCCGCGACGGCTAGTAGTGGAAGGGAAGTGCGGCGGCGGTGGGGCGTATCATCTGCATCGCAAATCAAAAAGGCGGCGTCGGCAAGACCACCACGGCGGTCAACCTGTCCGCGAGCTTGGCGCTGGCGAACCATTCCACGCTCCTCGTTGACGTCGATCCACAAGGCAGCGCGACCAGCGGTGTGGGCCTCAATCCGCGTGCCCTCAGCACCACGGTGTATGATGTTCTCATCGGCGGTCAGCCAGCGGCCAGCGCTATTCAAGCCACTGCAATCGAATCACTCTCGGCTTTGCCGGCAAACCGCGAGCTAATTGGCGCAGAGATCGAGCTGGTGCCGATGCTCGCGCGCGAGCATCGCCTGACGGAGGCGCTGCGGTCGGTGCGCGACTCCTACTCCCACATCCTCATTGATTGCCCGCCTTCGCTCGGCCTGCTGACCGTAAACGCGATGACCGCGGCCGACAGCATCCTGGTCCCACTGCAGTGCGAGTACTACGCGCTCGAAGGCTTGACCGCGTTGATGGAAACCGTCGACCTGATCAGGCAGCGCCTCAACCCCGGTCTGTACGTTGAAGGGTTGCTGCTGACGATGTTCGATACACGCAACAGTCTTAGCCATCAGGTGGCGATCGAGGTCAGGTCGCATTTTCCTGAGCAGACGCTGACGACGGTGATTCCCCGCAACGTGCGGCTGAGCGAATCGCCAAGCCACGGCATGCCAGCGGTGCTTTATGATCCGGAGTCGCGTGGCGCGGAGGCTTACTTCGAACTGGCGCGAGAATTGGTCAGCCGCCACAGCAAACGATCGATAGTGCATGCGGAAGGAGGATGAAGGTATGGAGCGGAGGGCTTTGGGGCGAGGGCTCGGGGCATTGATCCCGATTGGGCCGATGAATGGTTCTGAAGAGAAGAATGCTGTTCTTCTCTCTGAGATAACACCGAGCCAGTTTCAGCCCCGTGAGGTCTTTGACGACACGGCGATCGGAGAACTAGCGGAGTCGATTCGCCGCAAAGGCGTGTTGCAGCCGTTGCTGGTCCGCCGCACGCCTGGCGGCTACCAATTGATTGCCGGGGAGCGCCGTTTTCGCGCGGCGCAGCGTGCAGGGCTCGAACGGGTACCGGTAGTAATCCGCGACGCCGGCGATCACGAGTTGTTGGAGCTGGCGCTGATTGAAAACGTTCAGCGGGAAGACCTCAACCCGCTTGAAGAAGCGCGAGCGTATCGCCGACTGATGGACGAGTTCGGCCTCACGCAGGAGCAGGTGGCCGAGAAGGTGGCGAAGGACCGCTCCACGGTGGCCAACACGTTGCGGCTCTTGCAGCTGCCGGACGAGGTCAAGGAGCACATCGGGCGGGGCCGCTTGTCGGCCGGTCACGCACGGGCGCTCATAAATGCCGGCTCGGCGGCTGACCAGCTGGCCCTCGCGCGCCAGGTGGTCGGTCGCAAGATGAACGTGCGCGACACCGAACACTTGGTGCGAACCCAGCGGCGAGCCGCCAGCGATCCCAACCACCGCGCGGTTGAAGAGCAATTGGCACAGGCGCTGGGAACCAAAGTGAAGCTGCACTTGCGGCGCGGGGGGCGTGGCAAGATCGAGGTCCAGTTCTTCTCGTTGGCGGAGCTCAATGGCTTGGTTGACCGCCTGGCGGGCACGTTTCGGGTCGCCACAAACTTTTGACAAGGTGGGGGGTGGGTGCTATAAGCGCCGCGCTTTTCTCCACCCCAGCCCACACAGGAGAGTGCGATGGCTTTGTTTGGAAAAGACGAACGCACGCAGCGTCCCGATGACTTTCACATGAGCCCCACTCCCCCCCTGCGCCAAGATGAGCGCCCTCTGCCGGTCGAGTCATCGGACGGCCAGGCGCAAACCCATCTCGGCAAGGGCAGCCGCGTCGAGGGCAAGCTGACGTTCGAAGGCAGCGTGCGCATCGACGGGCAGGTGGAGGGCGAAGTACAGGCGCAAGACACTGTGATCGTCGGTGAGTCGGCCGTGGTGTCGGCGCAGCTGATTGCCAATACGCTGATCATCAAAGGCAAAGTCAGCGGTGACATCACCGCGCGCAAGCGCGTCGAGCTCAGGGCGCCGGCCAAGCTGGTGGGGAACATCACGACGCCGAGCTTGGTCATCCAAGAAGGGGTCGTGTTTGAAGGCCATTGCTCGATGGGTAGTGCCGAGGCCAAGTCGGACAAGACGGACAAGAAAGTCGCCACCATCTTCCCCAAGGAGGCACGGGTCTCGTCGGAGGCGACCAAGTAGCACTTGCCCTCCTGAGCTTGTAGTTACCACGTTCCGTCCGTAGCGCCCCGGCGCCTAGCCAGGTTGTCGTACGTTGCAACGGACACCGCCGCGGCGGTGCGCCGAAGCGAAACCGGAGCGTGACATGAGCACATCATGCTGACGTTTCCACCCGATTTTTCGTTTGTCATCCAGATCGTGTCGTTCCTGCTCCTGTGGGCGGCGCTGAAGCGTCTGGCGTTTGACCCCATGCTGGAGGTGCTGGCGCAACGGGAGGCTCGCACCCAAGGTAATCAGGCCGCTGCCGAGCAGTTACGCGCCGGCGCTGCCGCCGCCGAGGAGCAATACCAAGCCGCCTTACGTGAAGTTCGGCACGCCGTCTTGCAGGATTCCGAAGCCGCGCGCAAGCGGGCCGAGGAGGCGCACCAGCGCGAGCTGAACGCGGCCCGGGCTGAGGCCGAGGCCGAGCTCGGCCGCTTGCGGCAGGATATCGCTGGGCAAGTGGCGCAGGCGCAGACCACCCTTGCGGCCGAAGCCCGCGCCATCGCCGCGCTCATGGCCGAGCGCGTCAGCGGCAGGAGCTTGGCGTGAGGCCTCGCCGGCGCCGCCCTCAGCCGATGGGAAACCCGATGCCGCAAACGCCCGGCACCAGACCCGCCCATGGCCGGGAGCAGCGAGTGCCAGCTTTTGTTTTCCGGACGCTGATCGCCGCGCTGGTGCTGGCACTGCCAGCGCTTGTGTGTGCGAGCGGAGAAGCCCATGCGGACGAGCGTGGTCACGGTGGCATCCCCTGGGCCACGCTGGCGTTCACCTTCGTCAACTTCCTCATCTTCGCCGGGCTGATCCGGCGCTATGCCCTGCCGGTGGTTCGTGATTACGCCCGCGCGCGGCACGACCGCATCGTGGCCGAACTCGAGGCGGCGGCGAAGGCCCGGGCCGAAGCCGAGCAACTCAAAGCGCAATGCGAGGCGCGTCTGGCCTCGCTCGAGAACGAGATCAAGCAGATCCGCGCTGCGGCTGCCGCCGACACCGCCCGTGAGCGGGAGCAAATCCTGGCGGCGGCCAAGAAGACCGCCGAAATGATCGGCGACGATGCCCGCCGCACCGCGGCACAAGAAGTTCGCCAAGCGGAAGTGGAGCTGCGCCAAGCCGTGGCGCGTCAGGCCGTGAGTATCGCCACGCAATTAGTGAGCGAGCGGCTGACAGCGGCGGATCATGAGCGCTTCGCCAGCGAGTTCCTCGCCGCCACCGCTAAGGACCGCATCGCCCAATGAGCAGCAGCCGCGTCGCCCGTCGCTATGCCAAAGCCCTGTTTGCGCTCGCGCGCGAGCAGGGTGTTCATGACGGCGTTGCCGCCGAGTTGGCGGGACTACGCGCCGCGTTTGCCGAGCCACGGTTGCAGGCCGTCCTGGGCAGCCCGATGATGACCGTACCGCGCCTGCTGGCGCTGGCGCGGGAACTGGCGAGGACGCTTAAGCTGTCGGCCCTCACCGCCAACTTTCTCGGCGTCCTGGCGACCAACCGCCGCCTCGATCAACTCTCCGGCGTTTGCGGTCGCTTCGAGGAGTTGCATGATCGCGCGCTCGGGCGCATCCGCATCGGTATCCGTACGGCCACGGCGTTGAGCCCCGAACGGCAACAGGGCATCGTCAGAGCCTTCGAACATCTGACCGGTTCCTCGGTGTTGGCGACCGTGACCGTACAACCGGAGTTGCTCGGCGGCCAGGTGGTCGACGCCGCCGGCAAGGTGTATGACGGCAGCCTGCGCACCCAGCTCGATCGTTTGGCGCGTGAGATCACCAGCGCCCGTACCTATCTGTAGGAGGTTCAGCCGCGATGGAAATCCGCGCCGCGGAAATCAGCGAGTTCATTAAGAAGCAAATTCAGGACTACGAACGCGAAGTCGAAGTCCGTGAAACCGGCCGCGTGTTGTCGACCGGCGACGGCATCGCCCGCATCTACGGCCTCGACAAGGCGGCCGCCGGCGAGCTGCTCGAGTTCCCGCACAACATCTTCGGCATGGTTCTCAACCTCGAAGAGGACAACGTCGGCGCCGCCATCTTCGGCGAAGCCCACGAGATCCACCAGGGCGACGAGGTCCGCCGCACCGGCCGCATCGCCGAAGTACCGGTGGGCGACGGGCTGCTCGGCCGCGTGGTTGACGCTCTCGGTCAACCAATGGACGGCAAAGGGCCGATCGAGAGCAAGGAAAACCGCCGCATCGAGATCAAGGCGCCCGGCATCATTGCGCGCCAGCCGGTCAAGGAACCTTTGCAGACCGGGATCAAAGCCATCGACAGCATGATCCCGATCGGACGCGGCCAACGTGAGCTGATCATCGGCGACCGTCAGACCGGCAAGACCGCCGTCGCCATCGACACCATCATCAATCAAAAGGGCGGCGACGTGATCTGCATCTACGTCGCCATCGGCCAGAAGCGCTCGACCGTGGCGCAGGTGGTCGATCGGCTGGCCCGCCACGGTGCGATGGCCTACACCATCGTCGTCGCCGCCACTGCTTCCGACGCTGCTCCGCTGCAGTTCATAGCTCCGTACACCGGCTGCACCATGGGCGAGTTCTTCCGCGACACCGGCCGCCACGCGCTGTGCATTTACGACGACCTGTCGAAACATGCGGTGGCGTACCGCCAGCTTTCCCTTCTGCTGCGCCGGCCGCCTGGCCGCGAAGCTTATCCGGGCGACGTGTTCTATCTCCACTCGCGGCTGCTCGAACGTGCCGCCAAGATGAGTGAAGACCGCGGCGGCGGCTCGCTCACGGCGCTGCCGATCATCGAAACCCAGGCCGGCGACGTTTCGGCGTACATCCCGACCAACGTCATCTCCATCACCGACGGCCAGATCTTCCTCGAAAGCGACTTGTTCTTCTCCGGCGTCCGCCCGGCGGTCAACGTCGGCCTCTCGGTGTCACGCGTCGGCGGCAACGCCCAGATCAAAGCCATGCGGCAGGTTGCCGGTACCATGCGGCTCGACCTCGCCCAGTACCGCGAGATGGCCGCGTTTGCGCAGTTCGGCTCCGACCTCGATGCTTCCACCCAACGCCTGCTCGCCCGCGGCAGCCGCCTGGTGGAGGTGCTCAAGCAGGGCCAGTACGAGCCGCTGCCGGTCGCCAAGCAGGTGCTGATCATGTACGCCGCTACCAACGACTATATCGATCAGCTCGAGGTGACGGCGCTCAAACGTTACGAACAGGAACTCTATCGCTTCGTCGAGAACCGCCACCCCGACGTGCTCAAAGACATCGTCACCAAGAAACAAATCGACGACGCCTTGAAGCAGAAGCTCAAAAGCGTGCTCGACGAGTTCAAGACCGCCTTCGTGCCGTGATCCTCTAAGTTACGCCCGCCATGGCCAACCTGAAAGCCATCCGCAAGCGGATCAGCTCGGTCAAGAGCACCCAGCAGATCACCAAGGCCATGAAGATGGTGGCCGCGGCCAAGCTGCGCCGGGCGCAGTCGGCCGTGCTCGCGGCCCGGCCTTATGCCGACAAGCTCGGTGCCCTGGTGGAGAGCGTCGCCGCCCGCGTCGGTGCCGAGGCCCACCCGCTGCTCTCACTGCGGCCCGAGGAGCGCACCGTACAACTGGTGCTGCTCACCAGCGACCGCGGCCTGTGCGGCGGCTACAACTCGAACCTCGTTCGCAAGGCCGAAGCGTTCCTCAACGAGCACGGCCGCGACCGGGTGCGGCTAACGACCATCGGCCGCAAAGGCTTCGATTACTTCAAGCGCCGCCCGGTCAACATCGTCGAGAAGCACGTCAACCTGTTCGGCGGCCCCGGCCGGGAGCTGGCCGCGACTGTCGGGCGCGGCTTGGCGCGCGACTTCGCTGCGGGTGAAGTGGACGCGGTTTACTTGCTCTATAACCAGTTCCGTTCTGCTATATCACAGGTAGTCACGGTGGCGCGGCTGCTGCCGCTGACTGCTGCCGGCGGCGGCGAGAGCGCCGCCGAGTATCTGTACGAACCCGACGCGGCCACGCTGTTGGAACGGCTGCTGCGCCAGTACGTCACCGTGCTGCTGCACCGCTCCTTCTTGGAGTCGGTTGCCAGCGAGCACGGCGCGCGTATGACCGCGATGGACAGCGCGAGTAAGAACGCCGCCGAAATGATCGATCGCCTCACGCTGCAAATGAACCGCGCACGCCAGGCCACCATCACCACCGAGCTGATGGAGATCGTCAGCGGTGCCGAGGCGCTCAAGGGGTAACTGAGGAAACCACATGAATGTAGGACGAATCACTCAGGTCATCGGCCCGGTTGTCGACGTCGAGTTCGAAGACGGCGCGGTGCCGCCGATCTACAACGCCTTGCGCATCACCAATCCGGCGATCAGCAGCCAGCCGTGGAACCTCGTGGTCGAGGTCGCGCAGCATCTCGGTGAAAACACCGTGCGCTGCATCGCCATGGATTCGAGCGAAGGCTTGGTGCGCGGCATGGAAGTGCAGGATACGGGCGACGGCATCACCGTGCCGGTCGGGCCGCAGACCCTCGGCCGCATCATCAACGTCATCGGCGATCCGGTCGACGAGGCTGGCCCGATTGAAGCCACCAAGCGTTACGCCATCCACCGGCCTGCCCCGGCCTTCACCGACCAAGCCACCGAAGTCCAAGCGCTCGAAACTGGCATCAAGGTCGTCGACTTGCTGGCGCCGTACGCGCGCGGCGGCAAGATCGGCTTGTTCGGCGGCGCCGGCGTCGGCAAGACCGTCGTGATCATGGAGTTGATCAACAACATCGCCAAACTGCACGGCGGCTATTCGGTGTTCGCCGGCGTCGGCGAGCGCACCCGCGAGGGCAACGACCTCTACCACGAGATGATCGAGTCGGGCGTGAACCGGGACCCGAAGAAGACGGGCTCGGCGGCCGGCTCCAAGTGCGCGCTGGTATTCGGGCAGATGAACGAGCCGCCGGGAGCCCGCGCCCGCGTGGGCCTCGCCGGCCTGACGGTCGCGGAATACTTCCGCGACCAGGGGCAGGACGTGCTGTTCTTCGTCGAC
>JACQVA010000040.1 GCA_016210005.1 Deltaproteobacteria bacterium
AGGACGTGGTGCCACGCGATCTGGCGGTGGAGAGCAACAGCGAAGGCTTACGGGAGTTGGCGGTAAACGTGCCCGACAACAACCCGCCCGGTGGTGCCCCCCCGGCGCCGGCGAGTCTCGACAAGACCGGGGCGCAGCTCAAACCCGGACTGAACGAGAGCACGGCGCAGAACTGGATCGGCAAGATCGCCATGCCGAATCACAGCCCCGGCGCGGTGGCATACGACCCGAGCACGCAACTGCTGTTCGTCGCCGACGGCACCAATGGCCTAGCGATCATCGACCTGTCGGTCCCCGGCGGCAGCAGCGACGGCGACGACACCGACTCCGTCGACGACCGCGTCCTCGGCACGGTGAACCTCGGCGGGGCGCAGGCGCGCGCGGTGGCGGTGTTCAGAGATACGACGGGTGGTTTGGTAACGGCCGTAGCTACGGGTGCCGGCGGCATGCATTTCATGCGGGTGCTCGCGCCTCAGACCGTTGCGCCGTCGGCAGGCTTTGGATCGAGTGGGGCGTCGCCCGCACCCGCGGCTCAAACGGGCACCTGCTGCTGCGCCGACGACGGCAATCCATGCACCGAGGATCAATGCCTGAATGGCATCTGCGTCCATCCGCGCATCAACTCGCTGACGTGCTGCAACGGTCGTGCATATGATTCGACTACTCAATGCTGTGAAGATGCAGGGCCGATAGCTAAGTGCGTCAGCAATCCGAGCAACTTCTCCGCGCCGTGCATCGCTGAGCTGTCGCGGTGCCCAGATCGCTCGCCGCGACTGAACTTCCCGAATACGACGAACGGGTGTGGTTATCCAATTGCCGTTGTGCCAGACGCGTGGCGAAACAACCCTGCGGGGTGTATTGGCGCCGAGTTCGGGACTGGCACTTCAGGAAGTCCTCTCGCATGCGATTACCATGACTTCTGTTACGGGCAGTGCTACACGCCCACGAACGCGGCGGCTGACGAGTTTGATCGGAAGGGCTGCGATGACCAGTTTTACACAAACATGAGCAGCATCTGCAGTGGCCTTGGTGGCATGGGTTTGTTGCCATCGCTAGATCCATTGTTCTTGGGGCAACCGTGTTTCCAGGCATGCAGCCAGTCGGCCTTGCTCTACTATTCGATTGTGCGGTCATCCGCCGGGAGGGACGCGTATGAGGCCAGTCAGCGCACATCCTGCCAATGCTGTGCGTGATTCGCCCGGGATTGCAAAGGACAGGAATATGTGGCGACAAGTACAATCAGTATGGCAGCGAACCGGGGTGCGGTTATGTGTTATCGCCGTTGGCACACTGATTGGCGTCGACACTCATGATCCTGGCGCTGATAGGGCGCGTTGCTCGTGGCCGGAGGTAACTCAAGCGGCCGAGTACGTAGCGGCGGCGGCACAAACCTCGGACGGAAGCGCGGACGCGGATCTGCTGCGAATTGTGACCAAGGAACGTTATGGGGCCGAGGCGCAGGCGACCGAGATCTCGGAGCTGAAAGAGTACGCGACGAGAAGTGCGCCGTCGCATGCGCGTGCCGTGGCGGAGCTTGTTGTCGGGCATGCGCTTAGCGAGAGCCGGGACGAGGCTGTAAAGCGGGAGTCGAAGGAATGGCTTCGAAAAGTTGTTGACGGATTCCCAAAGACGCGGGAGGCGCGCCTTGCCGAAGTCGACTTGAGCCTACTCGATTTGTCGGCGGTTGTTGGAGCGCCCCTCGCGGCACCACCCGATGCCCTCCGCAAGGCGTGGAGCGCCGTGCGCGATGCGATGAACCGTGCGCTTCCGGACTACAGAGCGCTCGATTCAGCCGGTGACCCGGTAACTCTAGCGTTGCGACAGCGATTGGGTTGGTCGGAGCGGGAGCCGCTTGCCGCGACAGCCAAGATGAGGATCGCGCAGCTCACGGTGGGCGTCGAAGGTTTCAAAGAGGCCAAGGGTCTTTTTCGGGAACTGGTGTCAGAGTACGGAGGAAGGCCGGCGGGAGATTGGGCGGAGACCGTACTCAAGGCGTACGGCGAGAGCGGGCCGGGGACCAGCGCGACACCGAGCGGCGGCGGTGGATAGCAACGCGCGGGACTTAGAAACGGACACTCTGTGAGAGAGAGCATGCGTACGAGGTCTGCGTTGGGGCACTTCAGCAGTAGGGCCGAGATCGCAAGAGCGGGCGACAGTGTCGAGTTCGGATTGCGAATTGTGAAAGCGGAATGAGACTGGTTGCAACATACTGAGGATGGCCGGTGACGATTCTCAATGACACAACCGGTGAGACGTTCACGACCGTTGCCACCGACCGTGACGGTGTCAGCGGCTCAGCTTTCTGCGACTCACTGTTCCCCGGCCGCTGCGACACCAGGCAGGCGGGCACGTTCTGCGCGGTCTTCGACGCCGTGGTCGGCGACCGCATCCAGGTGCAAGTCGAAGACGTGCTGCACAACACGGTTACCGTCGACGCCGGCAACATGCGCGACGAACGCACCGGCGCCACCGCCATCCCCCCCGCCGGCGGCGTCGTCACCTTCCCCGCCGACCCGCGCTACCAAGCCTTGATCCCCGACGGCGCCTTCGAGGCGGCCACGATCGTGCAGATTGCGCCGATCAAGGCGAGCCCGACGGCAGAGGAACTGGCGCAGGGGGTGCGCGATGTTAACG
>JACQVA010000041.1 GCA_016210005.1 Deltaproteobacteria bacterium
AGCGTGCCGTTCCGTTTGCTGGCCAGGATGTAAACGCAGAACTGCTTGTCCATAGCGCCAAACGCCAAACTGGATTCCCGCTTTCGCGGGAATGACGGCCATAACACCGAACCACGTTACCCACAGATTTGTCGCGCACCCCTTGCGCTCACTCAGTCGGCCGCCAGCCACTGCTCGAGGTGGTGGCGGGGTGGGTACGACACCGGCATCGGGAAGGTGCGCTGGAAGGCTTCGATGACCGCCAGATCGCGCCGCGCGGCTTGCTCGGCCACCAGCAATAGCAGCACGATCTCGCGCACCTGATGCCGGCGCAGATACGCCACCCAACGCCGGACCTCGGCGCCGTAGGCCGCCAGGCCCCCGGCCAGCGCAAACAGCGCTTGCGCCGCGGCCAAGTCGATCGCCGAGCCGCTTTCCAGCACCAGCGCGAGCGCCCGGCCGGGGAAGTCGCCGAACCAGGGGCGAAGCACGTCTGCCACCGTTTCGGCCCCACGCAGCGCGAGATGCGAGACCGCGAAGAAGCGCCCGCCGGGAGCCAGCACTGGCCCGAGGCCGGTGACTAGACGCTGCAGCACACGTGTGCCGGTAGGACCGCCGGAGTGATACGCCGGGCCCTTGCGATACGGTGACGCGACGAATGGCGGGTTAGCGATCACGGTGTCAAAGCGCTCGCCGGCGACCGGCCGATAGAGGTCGCCCGCGCGTACCTCGAGGTTGGCAATGGCGTTGAGGGCGGCGTTGGCGCGTGCCATCGCGGCCGCGCGCGCACTGATGTCTACCGCGACGACGCGGCGGGCGCGGGTGGCGACACTGAGCGCCTGGATACCCGAGCCGGTGCACAGATCGAGTACCGTGCCGTCGTTGCTGACCACCGCGTCACGCAACAACAGCGAGTCGCTGCTCGGCGGATACACCGGGTCGCCGGCGGGCAAGTTCAACGCCCCGCGCTCGGGCGAGCGGAAGCGCAGGTCGGAGAGAAAGTACTGCTCGCCGACAACGTCGAGGCGCAACCGCGTCTGAAGGCGAGTGCCGCGCTGGCGCAGCAGGCCGTAGCGCTGCCAAGCGGCACGCGTGGCCCGATCCCACAGTTGCCGGCTGGGGACGGCTTCTTCCAAGAAGAACACGCGTGCCAGCGTGGCCGTGGCGGAAGCCTCGCCGTGCAGGCGCTCGCAGGCCGCGGCGTGGTTGAGCGGCCCGACATCGTCGGGCACGCGGATGCCCAAGAGCTGGGTCAAGGCCGGCGCGGTGTATCCGGCCGCTCGCAGCGAGCGGGCGAGTTGGCGCAGCGGGAGGCCGCGGCTAATGGATCGAGCGCGGTTCACGCTTCAAGGGATGCCGGCAGTCAGTGGCCGCGCAGGCGCACCAAGGCTTCGCGGTAGCGCGCGCTGGTCTGGCGCACGACCTCGGGCGGCAGTTCCGGCGCGGGCGGTTGTTTGTTGAAACCGATCGACTCGAGGTAATCGCGGATGGGTTGCTTGTCGAAGCTGGGCGGTGTGCGGCCGGGGCGATACTCGCTCATCGGCCAGAAGCGCGAGGAGTCGGGCGTCAGCAACTCATCGATCAAGATCAGCTGGCCCTCGACCAGGCCCCACTCGAACTTGGTGTCGGCGACGATGATGCCGCGGGTTTCGGCGTAGGCCGCGGCCTTGCGATACAGCGCTAGGGACAACTGCCGGACCTCATCCGCCAGCCTGGCGCCCACCAGCCGTGCCGCCTCGTCGAAGCTGATGTTCTCGTCATGCTGGCCGCGCGGGGCCTTGGTTGAAGGCGTGAAGACCGGCTCCGGCAGCTTGTCGGCCTCCCGCAGCCCGGGCGGGAGCCGCACGCCGCACACCGCCCCATCGCGCTGGTAATCCTTCCAGCCCGTGCCGGCGAGGTAGCCGCGCACGATGGTCTCGATCTTGAGCGGCGTGGCCTTGCGGCAGACCACCGTGCGGCCGGCGAGCTGCGCCCGCTCCGCGGCGTCGGGCAAGTAGTCGGTGATATCAGCCGACACCACGTGATTGAGCACGAGGTCGCGCACGTAGTCGAACCAGAACAGCGACAGCTCGGTCAGAATGCGGCCCTTATCTGGAATCGGGGTCGGCAGCACGACATCGAACGCCGAGAGTCGATCGGTGGCAACCAACAGCAGGTACTCGCCGGCATCGTAGATATCGCGGACCTTGCCGCGAAACAGCAGCGGCAGCGAGGTGAGGTGGGATTCAAAAAGCGTGTCCATAGCTCTCGGTACTCGACCCGCAGCGCGGGTGCCGAACTCCATTAGTTCGTCCTCTTCGTGCACGCAAGGTCGGGGTAACCGCCGCGGCCTTGCCCGGCGTTTCATCCCGGCCCAGCGCGGCCCCGCCTACGGGTGCTGGTTGCTGACGGAAAGGCACTCGCCGGTCATGTACGAGGAGTAGTCGCTGGCGAGGAAGACGATGACGTTGGCGACTTCCGCCGGCGTGGCGGCGCGGCCGAAGGCTTCACGGGCGGTGAGCTCTTCGAGCAGGCCGGGCGGGGTCACTTTGGAAAGGAACTCGTGCATCGCCAGGCTGGGGGCGACCGCGTTCACGCGCACGTTGGCCTTGGCGGCTTCCATGGCGGCGCAGCGCGTCAGCGCCATCACGCCGGCCTTGGCCGCGGCGTAATGTGCCTGCCCGGGCTGCGCCCGCCAGCCCAGTACCGAGGCGTTGTTGACGATCACGCCGCTCCGGCGCGCAATCATGTGGCGCAGGGCCGCGCGGGTCATGCGGAAGGTGCCGTTGAGCGTGACGTCGAGGACGGCGTGCCATTGCTCGTCGGTCATCTCGACCAGCGGCGCGAAGCCGCCGAGGCCGGCGTTGTTGATCACTACGTCGATGCCGCCGAGGGCGGCGACGGCGGCCTCGATCAGCCCTTGGACCTCGGCCTCTTTGGTCACATTGCAGAGCCTGCTCGCCGGCGGCTTGCCGTTGATCTTGCCGAGCGCGGTAACGGCTTCGCCCAAGCGCCGCTCGTGGATGTCGCTGATCATGACCGTGGCGCCCTCTTCGAGGCAGCGCCGGGCGACGGCGAAGCCGATGCCGGTGCCGGCCGCGGCTGTCACTACCACCCTCTTGCCGGCTAGCAGGTTGTGACCTTCAGTATACCCAGGAGTCGTCGTGCTCATGCCATCATCCTTTGCCGGCCGTGCTACTTCGTCACCCGCGGCTCGCGCGGCAGGCCCAGCGCGCGCTCGGCGATGATGTTGCGCTGGATCTGATTGGTGCCGGCATAGATGGTATCGGAGCGGGTGAACAGGAAGAGCCGCTGCAAGCGAGTCAGCGCGTAGGGCGCCGCCTCGGCAATCTCGGCCTGCGGGCCGAGCACGTCCATCGCCAGCTTGCCCAAGTTGCGGTGCCAAGTGGCCCAGTAGAGCTTGGTGATCATCGCCTCGCGGCTGAGTTCGGCGCCGCCGGCGTGGCTGAACGAACGCAAGGCATTGAAGCGCATGATGCGCAGGCCGATCCAGGCATCGGCCAGACGCTGGCGCAACACCGGCTCGGCGGCGGCGCCGTTGCTCTTGGCGATCGCCAGCACTTGCTCCAGTTCGTTTTGGAAGCTGTGTTGCTGGCCGAGCGTGGAAGCGCCGCGCTCGAAAGCGAGCGTACCCATCGCTACCGCCCAACCGCCGTTGACCTGACCGACGACGTTGGCGGCCGCCGTCTGGGCATTGTCGAAGAACACCTCGCTGAATTCCGACTCGCCGGTGATCTGCACAATCGGGCGAATCTCGACGCCCGGCTGACGCATCGGCACCAGCAGATACGAGATCGCCTTGTGGCTGGGCGCGGCCGGGTCGGTGCGGCAGAGGACGAAACACCAATCGGACCAATGCGCGCCGGAAGTCCAGACCTTCTGGCCATTGATCACCCAGTGGTCGCCCTCGAGCTGCGCTTTGGTCTGCACATTGGCGAGGTCGGAGCCGGCATTCGGTTCGGAATAGCCCTGGCACCACAGCTCTTCGCCTTGGACGATCGGTGGCAGGAAGCGGCGCTTCTGCTCGGCGGTGCCGAAGGCAATGATGGTCGGGCCGAGCAAGGTCTCACCAATGTGGCCGATGCGGCCAGGTCCGCCGGCGCGGGCGTACTCCTCGTAGAAAATCACCTGCTGTGTGAAAGACAAGCCGCGGCCGCCGTGCTCCTTGGGCCAGCCCACGCAGGCCCACCCGGCCGCGCCCATGGTGCGTTCCCACGCGCGCCGTTCCTCGAACAGCGCATGTTCGTCGCCCGGGCCGCCGCGGCCGCGCAGTTGGGCGAACTCGCCGGTAAGGTTGTCGGCCAGCCACTGGGCGATCTCCCGGCGAAAGGCTTCGTCTTCTTCGCTGAAACGCAGATCCATACCCGGTGATCCTTTCCGCTCCGACACGCTCTTATGATCAGCCGAGAGCACGAAGGCAAGGGACCAGCGCCCCGGTCTCGCCGCCACCTTGGCGGTAGTCCGCCAAATCCGTTAAACCGTGCCGGGAAGGAGCACCGCATGAGCATTCTATCCTTGACCGCCTTTCTCCTACTCGCCGGCCTCAATTGGGTGGCGGTGGCGCGGGCCGACAAGCCGCTCGAACAGCTCGTCAAACCGGCCGCGCTGGCCGCCTTGCTGCTCTATGCCGGCGCCGGTGCCGGTCCCTCGGGATGGTTGATAGCGGCGTTGGTGCTGTCGCTGCTCGGCGACGTGTATCTCATGCTGCCCGGCGACTGCTTCAAGGCCGGCCTCAGCGCCTTTCTGCTCGCTCACGTGGCCTACATTGCCGACTTCGAGATCTCGCCGGCGGCACGCATCGGCTGGTTGATCGTGGTGGCGGTGTTGTCGGCTCCGCTGACGCTGCGAATTACGCGCGCCGTGGCGCAGCCGAGCCTGCGCGCAGCGGTGGTCCTCTACATCGCCGTGATCGCGCTGATGGTGGCCTCGGCGTTCGCATCGGGCCGGCCGCTGGCCGCGCTCGGCGCACTGCTGTTCTTCGCCTCCGACGGTATCATCGCCTGGAATCGCTTCGTCCACCCGCTCGCCTGGGCCCAGCCGACGATCATGGTCACCTACCACCTCGGGCAACTGGGGCTGGTGGCGGTGCTGCGGGCTGGTTGAGCGACCGGCCACGGCATTGCTGTTAGCGAAACGCCGGCATCACCTGCTCGGCGAATAGCCGCGCCGGCTCGCGCGGGTCGCGCCCGAAGAACTCGATGACGAACATGGTGCAGCCGAGGGCGAGGTGCTGGCGAATTTTCTCGGCGCACTGGGCGGCGGTGCCGGCAATGCCGGAGCCGAGATGGCCGCCGAAGACCTGCTGCGCCTTGGCGACCTTGGCGGCCGCGTCGGCCTCGCTGTCGCCGATCACAACCATGCACTGCTGCGACACGGTGAGGCTGGCCGGATCACGGTCGAGCCCACGGCAGTGCGCGTGCAGCCGTTCGATCTTGGCCCCCAGCTCGGCCTGGTGCACGGCGAGGTTGTTCCAGATGTCGGCATGCTTGGCCGCCAAGCGCAGCAGGACCTTCTCCCCGCCGCCGCCGATCAGAATCGGCGGACGCCGCACCGGCTTGGGCTCGCAGAACACCGAGTCGATGGTGAAGTGGCGGCCGGCGAAGCTCGCCGCCGGCTCGCTCCACATCTGCCGCATCAAGGCGGCCGCCTCGTCGAGTTGTTGCAAACGCACCGGCAGTGACGGGAAGTCAAAACCGTAGCCGGCGAATTCCATCTGGAACCAACCGCCGCCGAGCCCGACAATTACCCGCCCGGCGGTGATGTGGTCGAGGGTCGCGACCATCTTGGCCAGCAACGCCGGATTGCGAAAGCCGACGGGCGACACCAATAGCCCGAGCTGCGCCCGGGTCGTGAGCGCACCGACCGCCGACAGCGCCGTCCAGCCCTCGAGGATCGGTAGCTGGGGAGCGGGGATGCCGTAGAGATGATCATTGAACCACAGCGAGTCGAAGCCCAGTTGCTCGTATTCCAGTGCCGCCGCTCTGGTCTCTTGCCAGCTCCGCTTGATCTGCGGCAGTGTGACTCCAAAGTGAGCAGACGCCATAGCCGATCTCTCCCGTCGTAGTTGTTGCCGCGGCCGGATGGCCCACTCGGCGCGCCGACCGTAGCACCGGCGCGGCGGCGCGCCAAGATTAGCGTAACAAACTTGCTCGGGCGCTTGTCCTTTCCGCGGGTGGTAGGATAGATGGTAGATCAAATTTGCAGATAGCCGCTTGGGGCCGACGCCGTGACAAGTCGTGGTGTTCAGGAACACATTCCTTATTGCTGCTTGATCCGCACATGCGGCGCGGTCGCGGCGGCCGCCGGTCTCATCGCCCTGCTTGGATGGGCCCTCGGGTTTCTGTTTCTGGCCAGCCTGGGGCCGGGCAAGATCCCGATGGCGCCCAGCACGGCGGTGCTGTTCGTTCTGTACGGAGTCGCCGCCGTCCTGCGCGCCCGCTTACCGCTGTGCGCCGGCGCGTATTGGCTGGGCGTGGTAGCCCACTGCGCCGGCGCACCGGTCGCGTTGCTGCTGTTCTTTCTCTCGTACCACGGGATATATCTAGACGCTGAACAGCTCGGATTCGCAGCCGTGGGCGCCGTGGGTGGAGCGCCGATCGGGCACATGTCCCCGGTGACCGCGCTCGGCTTCCTGCTTGCCAGCCTGTCGTTCCTGGCGGCGCTGCCATCTTCCTCGCACCGGCCGTGGCGAGCCGTGGCCGCTTCGATCCTCGCTTGTCTGTTGCTGGCGGCTTGCTTCGTACTGCTCCCTGCCTACCTCTACGGGACGCCGCTGCTGTATGGCGGCTCTTTTATTCCGCCGGCGGCAACCACCAGCATGGCCTTCGCGGCTCTCGGGGTAGCCCTGTTGGCCCTTGCCGGCCCGCAGGCCTGGCCGCGGGGTGACCCGGACGCAGCCGCGGCCACGCGTCCTGTGCCCGTTCTCTTCTTGGTGTTCATCCTCCTGGCAGTGGGCATCATCACGGCAGGGTATCTGTATTCCCGTACATACGAAGCGCAGTACCGCGTGGAGGTGGGGCGCCAGCTTGCCTCGGTTGCAGAGCTGAAGGTCGGAGAGTTGGTGCGTTATCGCAAGGAGCGCCTCGAGGATGGTTCCGTTCTACTCGGGAACACCGCCTTTGCCGCGCTGGTGCGGCGTGTGTTCGACAACCCGACCGACAGTGAGACGCACGCACAGTTGCAGGTGTGGCTGGGCAAACTCCAGGAGCATTTCGAGTACAATCGGCTTTTCCTCCTGGACGCGCACGGCGCTGTGCGGATCGCCATTCCAGAAACCGGTGTGCCAATCGCTTCCGTGGTGTCTCAACGCGCAGCCGAGGTCTTGCAGTCGCGACAGATGGTCTTTCAGGATTTCCACCGGAATGAGCACGACCAGCGGGTGTATCTCACGTTGCTGATCCCAATTCTCGGCCGGCCCGACGGCGGTCGGGCGCTGGGAGTCGTCGCCCTGCGGATCGATCCCGAAACCTATCTCTATCTCTTAATCAGCCGCTGGCCGACGCCCAGCGAGACGGCCGAGACCCTGCTCATCCGCCGGGATGGGAGTAGCGCGCTGTTTCTGAACGATCTCAGGTTCAAAAAGAACACGGCCCTCACCTTGAGTGTCCCTCTGGAGAGGCAGGACGTTCTCGCCGTCAAGGCAGTTCTGGGCCAAGAGGGGATGGTGGAAGGTGTGGACTACCGTGGCGTGCCGGTTATTGGCAACTTGCGCGCCGTCCCCGATTCGCCGTGGTTTCTGGTCGCCCGCATGGATGCGTCGGAAGTGTACACACCGCTGCGCGAGCGGATGTGGATGATGATTGTTCTCGTTGCCGTCCTGCTCGCCGGCGCGGGGGCGGGCGTCGGGGCTGTCTGGCGGCAGCAACGTGCCCAATTCTACCGGGAGCGGTACGAGGCGGAACGCGAGCACAACTGGCTGCGGGACGTGATTGCCCGCAGCCTGAACGAAGTTTACGTCTTCGATCCCGAAACCTTGAGGTTCTCCTTCGTCAACGCGGGAGCCTGCCGCAACCTCGGCTACACCCCGGATGAGCTTGCCCGGCTGACGCCGCTCGACCTCAAGCCGGAGTTCACGGAGGAAGCCTTCCGCGCCATGGTGGCGCCGTTGCGCAGCGGTGAACGCGAGGTGCTTGTTTTCGAGACCGTCCACCGCCGCAAGGACGGCTCGGACTACCCCGTGGAGGTCCACCTCCAGCTCGTGGACACTGCTGCTGAGCGCGTATTCCTGGCCGTCATCAATGACATCGCCGAGCGCAAGCGGGCGGAGGCGGCCTTGCAGGGGAGTGAGGATCGCTACCGCGACCTAGTCGAACACAGCCATGATCTGATCTGCACCCATGACCTGAAAGGAAATCTCCTCTCCGTAAACGAAGCGGCGGTGAGGGTGACGGGTTATTCTCGTGACACACTGCTGCGCATGAACCTGGCAGATCTGCTCGACCCGCGGCAGCGCGCGGGTTTACAGGCGTATCTGGGCGAAATGGAGGAGAGGGGGTGTGCGCGAGGCATCATGCGGATACAGACCGCCGGCGGCGAGGCCCGCTTGTGGGAATACGACAACACGCTTCGGGCCGAGGGCGCGGAGGTTCCCATCGTGCGCGGCATGGCCCACGATATCACCGACAGCCGGCGGGCCGAGCAACAGCGCCGGGCGCTGGAAGCCCAGCTCCACGTGGCTCATAAAATGGAGGCGCTCGGAACGCTAGCCGCCGGTATCGCTCATGACTTCAACAACATCCTCGGCGCCATCATCGGCAACGCCGAGCTGGCGCGGCAAGACGTCGGACCCAGTCATCCGGCGATCGAGAGCCTCAGCGAGATTCGCAAGGCGAGCCAGAGGGCCAAGGACCTGGTGCAGCGCATCCTCGCTTTCGGCCGCCAGCAACAGCAGCCGCAAGAAGTCATTGCGCTGCGCCCGACGGTGGAAGAGACCGTCGCACTGCTGCGCGCCACGCTGCCCGCCGGCGTCGAGCTGTCCACCACCTTCGGCGCCGACACACCCACGGTGCTGGCTGATTCAACGCAGATTCATCAGGTCATGATCAACCTATGCACCAACGCCTGGCACGCGCTGGACGGGGGCAGCGGCCGCATCGACATCCGTCTCGATGGGGTCACGCTTGACGCCCAGGCAGCGAGAGCCGATACGAAACTCTGGCCTGGCCGTTTTGCGCGCTTGACCGTGGCCGACAACGGTGCCGGCATGGACGCCGCGACGTTGGAACGTATCTTCGATCCGTTCTTCACTACCAAGCCAGTCGGCCAAGGCACTGGTCTCGGCCTGTCGGTCGTGCACGGCATCATCGAAGCGCATGGCGGCGCCATCACCGTCACTAGCCAGCCCGGTAAAGGCACGATCTTCTCCGTCTTCTTCCCCGCCGCCACCGCGCCGCCGCCCAGCGCGGCGCGGGAAGGCGCGGCGGCCGAGCCCCTCCCGGCGGCCGGGGGCCAGCACGTGCTCTACCTGGACGACGAGGAATCGTTGGTGTTCCTGGTGACGCGCTTGCTGAAACGGTTGGGGTATAGGGTCAGTGGGTACACGCGGGCGGAGGAGGCGCTGGCGGCCGTGCGGGCCGATCCGGGGCAATTCGATCTCGTGGTGACTGACCTCAGCATGCCGGGAATGTCAGGCCTCGAGGTCGCGCGCGAGCTGTCGCGCCTGCGTCCTGACCTACCGGTGGTGCTGGCATCGGGGTACATCACGGAGGAGTTGCGCGCCGCCGCCCCTGAGGTAGGCGTGCGCCAGTTGATCTATAAGCCCAACACGGTGGAGGAACTCTGCCTGGCGGTACAGCGCCTGGCGGGCGTGCCAAAGGAGTCGCACGGTGGATTGCGAGCGAGCCATGGCAACGATTCTCTCGGTTGATGACGACGAAGCGTTTCGCAGCATGCTGCGGCGGACGTTGCAACGGGTCGGACACGACGTCATCGAAGCCGCGGAGGCAGCGCCGTGCTGCGCTCGTTGAGTGGCGCGAGCGTGAACCTGGTGATCACAAACGTCATCGTGGAAACCCTACCCCGGTTGCCCCGAGCGCGCCGCTGCGCTAACAGCGGAGCCGAACGGAGGCCTCGGACGCGATGCTCGCACGCACCTGCCGCCGACAGAATAGCCGTCGCGGGGAACCACGCCGAGCGCCCTGACGCTCTGCGGCGGTAAATGGCAGGCATTACGCCCTTGCGGCTTCGCCCGAGATCTCCCTGGTCGAGAGCTGAAAGCGGAGAGTGACTCATGTTCGTCGGTGACCGCATGTCGCGCCGGGTAGTCACGGCACCGCCGCAGCTGCCGCTGGCCGAAGCGCGGGCACTGCTCGAGCGCCACCACATTCGCCAGCTGCCGGTGCTGCAAGGCACGCAGCTTGTCGGCATCATCACCGATCGGGATTTGCGCGCCGCCCCCGCCACTACGCGAGCGGTGCGGCAAGCGATGACCGCCAACCCGTTAACCATCGCCCCCGACGCGCCGGTGGACGAAGCCGCGCGCTTACTGCGGGCGCATAAGATCAATGCTCTGCCGGTAATCAAGGCGGGCAAGCTGTCCGGCATTCTCACCGCCAGTGATGTATTGGGCGCCTTCATCGAGCTCTCGGGCGTGGCCGAGCGCACCTATCGCATCATTTTCAGGGCCACGGCCGGCACCGAAGGCCGAGTGCGGCGCGTGATCGAGGGGGCGCGCGGCGAGATCAAGTGGCTGCACCGCGAGCACGGGCGCGCTCGCCGCCTGCACGTGCGCCTCAAGGCCCGCCGCATCGAGGACGTTACCGCGGCGCTGGAAGGTGCCGGCTTTGAGGTCAGCGCCGTGGTGGCACCACCGCCGCGGCGCGGGTGAACATCGGCGCACGGATGCCAGCCGACTACTTCACGTCCGAGGTCAGCGAAGAGCAGCTGCGCCATGAGCGCGCCAAGGCGCGGGAGCTGCGGCAGTCGCCTTGGTGGAAGCGGCGCCTGGCCGCCGGCCGCTGCCACTACTGCGGAGCGGCGGTGCCGCCGCGGGAGTTGACGATGGACCACGTCGTGCCGTTGATCCGCGGCGGGCGCTCGACCAAGGGCAACCTGGTGCCCGCCTGCAAGGCGTGCAACGCCAGCAAGCAGAGCCGCCTCGCTTTCGAATGGGAACCGGCAGCCGCGCCGGAGGGCAGGAAGCCGTAGGCGGCCGGCCGCGGTTTTCTTGGTGGCATTGCGCCGCGCTCACGTGCTAGGAGCCAAGCATGCAGCGCCTGATCGACACCTGGTTCGAACTCGACCGCCAGCAACAGCCCGAGCACTACTACGCCTATACCCGTGACCACTGGCGCTTGGCGTTGTATCGCTACGTACCGCGGCGCGGCAGCCATCGCACCCCGGTGCTGCTGTGCCACGGGATGTCGTCGAATCGCTGGGACATGGACGGACCCGGGCGCATCTCGCTGGCGCGTCACTTGGTGCGCCGCGGTTACGACGTGTGGAATGTCGAGCTGCGCGGCGCCGGCCGCTCGACTCGCCCGACGTGGTGGAACGGCAAGCGCTACAACTGGACATTCGAGGACTACGTCCAGCACGACGCCCCCGCCGCGTTGCAAGTGGTCTTGCGCGAAACCGGCGCGCGGCAGGTGCATTGGGTCGGCCACTCGATGGGCGGCATGATCGCCTATGCGCTCCTGATGAGTCCGGTGCACGACAAGATCGCCAGCGCGGTTACACTCGGCTCTCCGACCATGACCAAGGTCGGGCATCCGCTGCTCGATTTCGGCGTGCCCTACCGCTGGCTGCTGCGCCTGCTGCCGCCGCGGGTGCCGGTCGGCATCCTAGCGCGCCTGGGCTTTCCCTTCGCCCCCTGGATCTACCGCGGCTGGGAACACACCATTCGCGAGCTGGGGTGGTGCGAGGGCAATGCCAGCCTGCCGCTGCTGCGGGCTCTCATGCTGACCGCGGTGGACGATCTGCCCGCCTCACTACTGCGCGAGTTCGCTCGCTGGTACGAAAACAAGGCGATGCACGACCGTTATGCGATGTTCGATTTCACCGAGCACCTCGAGCGCATTACCGCGCCGGTGCTTATCATCGCCGGCAGCAAGGACGGGCTGACGCCGGTGCGCGACCTCGAAGCGGTCTACCGCCGCCTCAGCTCGCGCGACAAGGCCTTTCGGATAATCGGCAAAGCCCAGGGCTTCGCTCACGACTACAGCCACGCCGACCTCATCCTCGGTCTGCACGCGCCCGAGGACGTTTATCCCGTGGTGGTGCAGTGGCTCGATGCCCACCGCCAGACGGCGCCGCGGCCGGCACGTGCCTCGCGCCCAGCACGCGCGCCACGCGCGTCGGTCTCCCAGCTACACGCCGTCGCCGCCGAAGCCGAGTAGCATCACGAGCCAACAGCGCCGGTCGGGCTAGCCCCGCTAGGCAGCGCGCCCCGCGGCACGCCCGCCTCGCTCCTTGCACCTGGAGGGCGATGGCGGGGCAACGTCCTCGCGGTAAAGCTGCGTTGGCCCAATAGGTAGCCACTCCGGCGCTAAAGGTCCGCAATCCCTTGTGGTCAGCGGCCGAGAGCGCTGCATGTACCCACCCTGCGGGTTCTCCAACAGACATGTCTGCCTAGCCCGGCGGTGCTTAGTGCCGGGCAGAGAGGGATCGCTTGACTGCGAAAGAGCCGCTGCGCTAGAGAAGACGCTCGCGATGAAAGCGCTGAGGAAGACAATGCCCTATCCAGCGCGCGCTGGTGCTCGCGCCTGGCCTCCTCGGCCACACGCATTTCCGGTGACCTTTAATCTCGGTAAAGAGACGACAGGCCTGCTTAAGGGTATCAAGGTTCAGCTGCTGCCCTACTACCAGGAAATTCTAGACAAGCATCGCGGCAATCGGAAGAGTGGAAAGTCGCACTGGGTCTGCGATCACGTAGAGCAGTTCGATATATCGTTTTACGTTCCCCACGACGCAATGCAGATTCCAGATAACAGGCTGGATCATATTGTGATCATGGTGAACGGCCTGAATGAGATCGATCATATCCATTACGCTCATTATGATCGACTGGGTGCCGCGCTCGCCTTCCGGGGCCTCGGCGCAGCACTATACCCCACGCCGTTTCACCTAAATCGCACTCCCTACATCGACAGGCGTTTCGAGGGCATGTACCGCCAGTTCCCGAGACCAAAGGATAACCCGAAGCCGTTGCAGAAGTGGCCCGAAGCGCCCGGCGCCATGACCATGAGTCGACGCCCGCACTGCGGGATGATGCGCCATCCGGGGGCGATCTTCCACTGTTTCGAACAGACCTCGCGTGACCTGGTACAACTCGCCAAGACGATTCAAGGCTCCGCTTCCGCTTCGGGCGCAGGGGCGGAGTACGACCAGCTGTTTTACGATTATCTCTTTGATCGGACTCGACGGCCACACGTTAGCCTTCTCGGATACTCCCTTGGCGGTTTACAGGTGCTGTACACGTTCCTTAAAGAGCCGGAACTATTCGACCACTGCATCCTGGTGAACTCTGGCGCCAATCTCAAAGGTATCCGGACTAAACCTGTTGGCATCAGAGACAACGAGTGGGACACCATCGTCAGGAATGCCATCAACTTGAGGAATGAAATACCAGACAGCATCGCAGCTCCGCATCGCACTATTTTGGACCAAGTACTCTTCAATCGCCCGTTTGAGCCCGGTGAGGCAAATACCACGCTTCTCAAGAATCTCGGCAAGTTGCTTTTCATCGCTGGAGGAGCTGATATAGTGTCCCCGGGGGAATTTCTCGCTCGCTTCGTCGATCCGAGTCAGCTCCCTGCAGACGATGACTTCTCGGGCTTAAACATTCTGCAGATTGCTGGGCTCGGGCATCCGCTCGCCAAGAGTACGGTATACGACCGATGGTTTCCGGCAATTGTGAACACGATTGAGAGATTTCTCCGAAGTCCAGCCCGCAACGCGGTCTCCTACGAGGATGTGCTTCGTCACCTGGCTGGCTACACGATTCACCGCATCCCGTGGGACAAATGGGTCGACAAGGTCCAATGTGTTGACGATATTGACAAGACTCTCGACGTTCTCAAGGTGCTCGACAGGATTCGGCCCATCCACAGAAGAAGGGCATACAAGGCGGAATTCCTGCGACACTACCTTGTGTCCAAGCGCTATTTCGAGAACGATTCGGAGTTGTTGCGGACACTCGAACGCGAGCGTCGCCGTAAGGGGATCAAGCGATAGTGACCAAGGCACGGCTCATCATCGCCTCATCCACGTTTGCGGAGCGGGGGTGGTTCCGCCCAAACCGTGGACCGGCGCAGCGCATACGGCAACCGCGGGCCTTCATCTGCCATCTACCAGTGTGCACCCCGTCGCGGCGTGCGCCCGCTCTCGCGAATCTTTCTCGCGGGATCCAGAGGGTAAGGCCGTCGGTCAGGCGCGAAAGCCGTCGGCTCGGATGTCGCGCTCGAAGTTAGCAAGTTGCCGCGCGCAGTTATCGGAACGAAGCGGCGGGAGCGGTTGAGCCGCGCGCCGTACTCTGAAATAGATGCCACCAGCGGGGCGCTGCCAGGCCGCAAGACGCGCCGGCAGACGCGCGAAGGAGAGAGCTACATGAATTGGCGAAGGCGAACTTTGTTGGGCACCGTGCTGCTGTGCGCGCTGGCGGGTTCAGTGCGAGCGGATGAGCCGGCCGACCAACTCCAGCCCGGGGACGTGCTCAACCAGTCCAACTGGCATAAGGCAAAGGATCTGTTGCCGCCCGAGATCCTCAAACATTATCAAACCGGCGAGTACATCAACCCCATCGTCGAATGGCCAGCGGACTACTTCGTCTGGCCGCCCGACTTCCTCGAGGGCTGCAAGCGCAACGAGGGCCGTTACGACACCGGACCCAACGGCGAAATCATCGAGAAGGCCACCGGCAAGCAACCGCCGTTCATCTTCGGCCACCCCTTTCCGACCATCGACCCCAAAGACCCGGCGGCGGGCGCCAAGATCATTTGGAACTTCATGTATCGCAGCTGGTACTTCGGCAACATGCGCGCCGTCTCCCAGGTCCTCTGGGTCAGCCCGCGCGGTGTCGAACGCCGCTCCGACAATGACGTGAACTGGCAGATCTTCGATGGGGTGCCGGAGTCCGAGCGGCTCGACAACCCGCAGGGCTTCACCTACCGCAACCTCATCCTGGCGCAGACGCCGGCGGACTTGAACGGGCTGGCGGCGCTGAGCTGGCGATACAAGGATGCGGCCAAGCGCGATCAGACCTGGACCTACGTCCCCGCCTTGCGCCGCGTGCGCGCGGTCAGCCCGTCCAACCGCTCCGACGGCTTCCTCGGCTCGGACATGGCGCAGGACGACGGCCCGTTCTTCGACGGTAAGATCGAGGACTTCACTTGGAACCTGATCGGTGAAGCCGATCAGCTGCGGCTGGTGGACCCCTTGAACCTCAAGGGGCAACACGAATCCATTTGGCTGGAGAAGGGCGGCTGGCGCACCAACTGGCCCGATGAGCTGAAGTTCCTCGGCTTCATGGACCCCAGCTGGAAGGGCGTCGGCTGGGCCCCCGCCACTGCCGCGCTGGCTAAACGCCGCCATTGGATCGTCGAATCCGTGCCCAAGGACAAGTACTACCTCTTCGGCAAGCTGCAGCTCTACATCGACAAGGTGACTTTTCAGGGCGCGTGGAATCGGAAATTCGGCTGGCAGGGCGAGTTGCTAAACAGCTTTCAGGTGATGTCGTACCTGCCGCTGCCCGACAAACGCCCCGACGGCAAGGTGGATTACAATCAGGGTTCGAACATGGCGTTCGTGTGCGTCGAGAGCATCAAACGCAACCAAGCCACCTTGGCCGGAATCAAGACGACACCCAAAGGCGGCTTCGACCTGCGCATCGTCCACGACCGCGACCTCTTCGAGGTCAACTCGCTCGGACATCTGGGCAAGTGAGCTGACGACACCGGTGGAGGAGCGGGGTTGACATTGCTGGGGCGACGACCTGCTCGACCTTACGGTTGACGTGCCCGGCCGCAGGGTGCGCGACAAATTTGTGGGTAACGTGGTTCGGTGTTATGGCCGTCATTCCCGCGAAAGCGGGAATCCAGTTTGGCGTTTGGCGCTATGGACAAGCAGTTCTGCGTTTACATCCTGGCCAGCAAACGGAACGGCACGC
>JACQVA010000042.1 GCA_016210005.1 Deltaproteobacteria bacterium
CCTTGCCCGAAAAGCGGCCAAAGGTCAAGCGAGAAATTGCAAAGTCCTTCGCTCTGCCGAAAACTGCCACAAGCTCAGTGGCTTGCGTCGTTACCGAACAACCAGTCCTATTTGCTCAAACGTAAGCGAATGCCATTGCCCCCTTGCCGCCCGGCGCGTAGAAATGTCGCCAGCGCCGGCGTGCGATGCCTATGAGCCCTTCTCACCGCGAGAAGATGCGGGGTGAGCCGGCCGTGTCCAGCCGGCTCTGCGTCTCCGCGTCTCCACGTGAGACTAAGCCCGGAGTCTCGGCGAACCAGTGTACTAACTAAGGCGTGGGCGTGCGATCGTCTGTCGGCTCGCTGCCACCGGGAACCTCGGGGTCGAGCACGGTCACCTCGCCGCGCAGGCCGTCTACGCGCACCAGTTGTCCGGTGCGAATAATGCGCGTGGCGGTGCCGACGTTGACGACCGCGGGGATGCCGTACTCGCGCGCCACCACGCTGCCGTGGCTGAGCGCGCCGCCGAGATCCATGACAATACCGGCCGCCGACAGGAAATAGGGCGTCCAGCCCGGGTCGGTGAACGGGGCGATGAGGATCTCACCCGGCAGCACGTGTTCAGCGGTGTCGGCGTACAAGATCACGCGCGCCGGCCCGAGCGCCAGCCCCGGGCTGACCGCGATACCCCGCAACACCGCGCCCGGCGCCGCACTGGCGGGAGCAACCGCGGCACGGTGGCGGCGGGGATCGAAGCGGCCCACCACCACCGGCGGTGGCGTCAGCCGCCGATTGTCGGCGTGCTCGGCGCGCCGGCGCGCCACCGCCGCCGCCACCTCAAACGTACTCTGCCCGCGCACGCTGGCCGACAACTCGTCGAAGGTAACAAAGAACACGTCACTGGGAGTGGAGAACAGGCGGCGGGCGGCCAGGCGCCGGCCTAACTCCAGCAACATCGTGCGTATCAGAGTAAGCCGGCGCACGGCTTCGCTCTTGGCCGTCTCCCGCAGCGCCACCCCACGCTGCGCCCGTAACAGCAGCCAACGGAACAGTGCGCGCCGCAGCGGCTGGCGCAGGCGGCGCTCACACTCCGCCGTCAGGGCGAGGCGGTCTTCGGCCTGCCGGCGATGCAACGCCAGCGGACTACGCCCGCCACCGTTGTTGAGATAGTTGCGGACGAGGTTGAGCACGTAGTCCGGCTCTTCGCGCCAGCGTGCGATGGCCACGTCGACTTCACCGCGGGTGTGATGGCCATGCTGCGCCATGAAGGAATCCCAGCGCGCCAGCCACGCCTGGCCGGCAGCACCGCCGCCGAGCGCCGCGCGCGTGCCGGCAAACGGCTCGCCGCGAGCCAGCGCGGCCGCCACCTCGGGGACTTGCGCGGCTTCGGCCAGCCGCCACAACTCCAACCCAGCTTCGGCAGAATCCAGGCCGCCGACTCCGGACAGCAGCCGGCCGGCGATAGCTCCGTCGGCGTCGCCGAGCCAGCACTGACACACGGTGGCGAGGTAGCCACCGCACGCCATGCCAACCACCACATGCGCCACTTCATCCGCCTGCGCAAAGAAGTCCTCGATCGTCTGCGGCAGCCAGCGCAGCAGCGTCTCGTCGGCGAGCGCCGCCAGATCGGCCCCCACCAGCTCGTCGGTGCGCGCGGCCACTTGCGCTACCACTTGCCCGCGCACGCCGGCTCCGCGTAGCAACCACCGGATCGTACCGGGAAGACGCGCCAGCATCCGCCACCACCGCACCTTGACCACCGGCAGCCGCTCAGCCGCCAGCGCCGGCAGCGCCGCGATCAGCTGCTCGCGATCGCCGCCGAACAGCTCGACCAAGTCGCGCCGCCCCACTCCCGGTAGCCGCCGCAGCATCGCCGCCAGGGTGGTGACGTTGAAGTAAACTCGCCCGGCTATCAGCCCGAGGATCGGCAGCTCGCCGACTTCGATCGCGAACCGCCACATGATCGGGCGCAGCAAGGCATCGACGCTTCGGCGCAGGATGTCGAAAGTCATCGGCGTAGCCACGTCCGGGAGCAGCTCGCCGGCATTGGTGTTGGACCAGACCTGGCGGTCGGTCGAATCGACGGTGGTGACCGGGCGCGCCTGCAGCAGTGCGATGTCTCCGCCCGCCAGCGCCCACTCCACATCCTGCGCCGCACCACAGGCGGCTTCAATTCGCACTGAGAGTTGCGCCAGCCGCCGGGCGAGCACGTCATCGATGCAAACCGCAGCGGCGCGCTCGCGCGAGAGCGCTTCTTCGCGCGTGCCGTCTGCGGCCAGAGTCAGCGCCAACGACTTCGCCCCGGCCGTACGCTCGACGATCGCCAGCGAGGCCTTATCGAGCAACACGCGGTCGGGAGACACACGACCGGAGACCAAGCTCTCGCCCAGACCCCAGACGGCTTCGATCACAATGCGGTCGCCGCGCCCCGTCACCGGATCGCAAGTAAACAACACGCCGGCCACCTCGGCGGCCACACAACGCTGCAACACCACAGCCATCGCCGTGGCGCGCGGATCAAGGCCGGCCCCTTCGCGGTACGCCACCGCGCGCTCGCTCCACAGCGACGCCCAGCAGCGGCGCACCGCGTCGCAGCACGCCGGCGTCCCGCTCACCCCCAGGAAGGTGTCATGTTGCCCCGCAAAGGAATGGTGTGCGGCGTCCTCGCCGGTGGCGGACGAACGCACGGCTAGCGCCCCTGCGCCCAACTCGGCCACCGCCGCCGCAATCTGCTGTTCGAGTTGCGGAGCCAGCGCCGCGCCGGCGATGGCGTCGCGCGCCGCCGCCAGAGCACGCCGGCGCTCTTCGCCCTCTGCGGCGAGGGCCAGAGCTAGAGCCGCGCTGACAGCGGGGACTTGGGCATGCTGTTGATAAGCGGCAGCCGTGATGACGAAGGCCGCCGGCACCGGCAGGCCGCAATCCATCAGCCGCTGCAAGTTCATGCCCTTGCCGCCGAGGGCGGCCACGCCCGCACCCAGCACCGGCAGCCGCAGTACTTGGGCGCTCACGGCGCTGGCCTGTTGCGCGCTCACGGCGCTGGCCTGTACGGTTGCGTCATGGCGGTTGGGACGTTCAACTGCCGCGGCGCATTCGATGGCTAAGGCGACTTGCCGCTGGGTATCGCCCGCACGTCCGCTCCGCCGCCCTCAGCTCAGTTGGCGCAGGACGCTTTCCGTGTGTTCGGCGAACGTAGCGATGTGCTCCTGTTCCAAGATCAATGGCGGGTAAAGCTTGATGATATCCCACCGCTGGCTGGAGGCGACGACCAGCACGCCGAGTCGGAACATGGCGTCGAGAAATCCCATACCGGTGGCCGCGTCGGCGAAGTCGAGTCCGAACATCATGCCCGCGCGCCGCACCCGCAACAGCACCGAGCTGTAACGCGCCTGTAGCGTCTTGAGGCAGGCTTCGAGACGGTCGCCGATGGTAGCGAGTCGAGGCAGGAGCCGCTCGGTCTCGACCAACGCCGCGTAGCTGATGCGGGCGCCGATGTTGGACCAAGCGAACGACGAGATGGTGCGGAAGGGCGACTCGCCGAAGAAGTCGAGACACTCTGGGCGTGTGACCACTGCCGACATCGGGTAAAGCCCGCCGCTGAAGCCCTTGGCGGTGACCAACATGTCGGGCTCGACGTCCCAGTACTGGCAGCCCCACAGATGACCGAGCCGGCCCATACCACAGACGACCTCGTCGATGATCAGTTTGGCGCCGGTGCGGTCGCACAGGCGGCGCACTTCAGCGAAATAGCCGGTGGGAGCAATGGCCATGTCGGCGTCGGTGCGGATGGGTTCGAGCACCACCGCGGCGGTGCGCTCGGAGATTTTGGCGGCCAGATCGGCAGCGTCGCCGAAGCGGATCTCGTGGAAGTCAGGTACCAGCGGCTCAGCATAGTCGCGCATCTCGCCCTTGGCCATCATCGACAGCGCAAAGCCGGTGCAGCCATGGTAGCCCTGGTCGGCGTAAAGGATCTCACTGCGCCCGGTCGAGCCGCGGGCCAGCTTGATCGACAGGTCGATCGCCTCACCGCCGGTGACTACCGGATGCGTAGTTTCCAGCCGGCCGGGCGTACATTGGGCCAGCTTCTCCGCCAGCTTGCCCTTGGCCTCGCTGAAGAAGAACAAGCTGCCGAATTCCTCCTCGCGCATCGCCCGCTCGGCGGCCGCGAGCACCGCCGGGTGGCGATGGCCGAGGCTGAATGTGCCGCCCATACACCACATATCGAGAAACCGCCGGCCCTCGGCATCACAGAAGTACGCGCCCTCGGCGCTGCCTTCGGTGAAAAGAAACTCGAGATTGCGAATGGCTTCGATGCGCTTACGGTTGAAGTAGCGGCCGTAGCGTTCGAGGAATTGCTCGGGGGTAAGGGCGGATGCACGTGGGTCCATAGGTTTCACCTTACGTTTCCGGCCGCGGCGCAGTCAAATCCGCCACCGCATCCCGGGTATGGGCGCCGGGCAGTAGCAATCGCGCTCACGCGCGCGGCGCCAACTCCGGGTGTCGCGCCCGGATCATGCGGCGGATGCCGTCGCGCCAGTTCACCTGCGTCGGGCCGATCAGCTGACGCATGACGGTGAGATCCATGACGATGCTGGCGAGCGTACGGTCGGTGTAGAAGAACTTCGGCTCGACGCCAGCCAGCGCGCCCATGAACTCGCACCACTCTTCGATGCTCACCGGGTCACCGCCCCAGTTCACCGTTACCGCCGGCACGCTCGCCGCCGCCAGCAGCTTCGGCACCTGAGCGATATAGTCGTCTTCGTGAATCGGGTTGTAGAGGCTGGGTTTGTCGCTGTGGACCGGGATGAGGGAGCCGGCCAGCATCCAATCCAAGTGCATCGACGGCCAGCCGCCGTTGTCGCCGTAGGGCACGCTCAAGCGCGCTATCACCGTCGGGATGTTCCACTCGCGCGCAGCGAAACGCGCCACGGTCTCCGAGGCGATCTTGCAGATGCTGTACGTTGGCAGCAGGCAGCGGTGGTTGTCACCGAGCGGATCGCTCTCCTTCAACGGCTGATGCCCATTGGACTGATAGACTCCGCCCGAGGAGCATTGCAGCCAGCCTTTGGCCTTGCGGCAATGAGACATCAGGCGCCCGACGCCTTCGGCGTTCGCCTGGAGATCATAGGCGAAGTTGTCGTCGCCGCTCTTCACCACCGCGAAGTTCAGGACGTAGTCGAAGTCGTCGGGCACCGCGGCGAAGGAGTCGGTAGCCAGATCCGCCGCGATGCAGTGCACCCCGACCGCCTCGAGCCGGTCGCGATCGACCTGGCTACTGAAGCGGGCCAGCCCGTACACCTGGTTGCTCTTCGCCAACTCGCGCGCCAGCGGGAAGGCGACCTGACTGGCCGGGCCGGCTATCAGAATCCTTTGGTTCTTCAGCATACTCTCCTCACCATACGCGCCTGTGCTTAGCACGGATACGCAACCAGGCAACCACGCCGGTGCAACCTAGCCTCAACAACACGCCAACTCGGCGGCAGAACACGTACGAAGTCGAGGTCCTTCTGCCGGCCGCCGCCAGCGTGCTGACGGCCAAGTCATCCGGATCGAGGCACAAGGGGTGCGCGACAAATTTGTGGGTAACGTGGTTCGGTGTTATGGCCGTCATTCCCGCGAAAGCGGGAATCCAGTTTGGCGTTTGGCGCTATGGACAAGCAGTTCTGCGTTTACATCCTGGCCAGCAAACGGAACGGCACGC
>JACQVA010000043.1 GCA_016210005.1 Deltaproteobacteria bacterium
CTCCAGTTGCGGGCAAAATCGGTCTGGTATCCCCCCAGCACATACACGGGAGCGGCCATCGTGTCCTCCTGGCAGTCGAGCGCTCGATTTCGGAAACGCGCTCACACTACCATCGGCGCACCGTGAAGCAAGCCGGTCGCACACGGCCACCGCTTTCTGATGAAGCGCGGGGTTTGTCCTGCGCTCACACGTTCGCGGCAGCCGACGACGCCGTCAAGGAATCGCTTTCTTCTCTTTGAGCTGCCCGATGGCTTCCCAGTCGTAGCCCAATTCGAGCAGGACCTCTTCTGTGTGCTGACCGAACTCGGGTGCATTCGAGCGCGGCGCCCACGGCGTGTCGGAGAAATCGACCGGCGACGCCACCATGCGTGCGCTGCCGCCCTCAGCCAGCGGCACGTCTACAAAGGCGCCGCTGGCGATCGCTTGCGGATCGCTGATGACCTCGTCGGTCGATTGCACCGGCGACCACCACACCCCTTCGCGATCGAAGATCTCGACCCACTCGGCAAACGACTTGGTCCCGAAGATCGAATCCAACAGCTGCACCAACTCGGCACAGTTCTCCCGCCGACCGGTGAGGTGGTTGAAGCGCGGATCGTCGAGCAGCTCGGGCCGGCCGAGGGCGCGCACCAGATCCGGCCACAGGCGATCGCCCTGCAAGCCGAGCAACCAGAACCAACGCCCATCGCTGCCGCGGTAGCAACTGATCATGGGATTGGGCGTGGCCATGCGGGTCATGGGCACGGCCGGGATGCCCATGCGCAACATGATGTTGGTATCCCAACCGACGGTAAAGATACCCAAGCGCAGCAATGAGGTGGAGATCAACTGCCCGCGCCCGGTGCGCTGGCGGGCCAATAGCGCCGCGGCGATGCCGGCGACGGCGGTGATACCGGCGCTGTGATCGCCCATGGCGCCGCGTTGATAGGGCGGATCAGCTCCGGGCGACGTCAGCGCCGCGGCCATGCCCGAGCGCGCCCAGAAGGCGCCGATGTCGAACGCGGGCCGATCACGATCGGGCCCGTCGAGGCCGTACCCCGTGATGCTGGCGTAGACCAGTTGCGGGTTGCGTTTGGCGAGGCGGTCGTAATCCAACCCCGCCCGTTCGAGCGCCCCGGCGCGGATGTTGGTGACGAACACGTCAGCCCGGTCGATGAGTTCGAGGGCGATCGCCCGTCCTGCCGGCTCGGCGTAGTTGATGGCGATGCTGCGTTTGCCGCGATTATCTAGCTCGAAGGGCGGGTTGACAGGCGTGGCCACACCCATGCCGCGCAAGAACAGACCGCGAAAGGGATCGCCGTCCGGTGGTTCGATCTTGATGACGTCAGCGCCCCAATCGGCGAGAATGCCGCCGGCCGACGGACCGGCCACCCAGAACCCCAACTCGACAACCCGAACCCCTGCCATCGGACCAGCCATGAACACTTCCTCCTCGTGGCCCCGTAGATTGCCATCATTACGCCCGCGAGCAAACCCGAAAGTCGCCGGGCTACCATCGTAGTTCGGGAAGTTGCCCCGCGCGGCGCGGCCGTGTTACGCTGCGGCGCGTGCCAGACCAAGCAGGCTGCTGCGGTGTCGCAGTGAAGCGCTGAGGTTCTCACGGGGGGAATCAACGTGCCGCTAATTCAACGCGTTCGGCCAATCGTTCTGGCGGGCATGCTTCTGGTGCTCCCCGCCTGCACTATCACCACCAGCGTGCAGCCGATTTCTCGCGACCTGGTCAAGGCTGTTTGCATTAGTGACAACCCGGACACCTGGTCAAAGGATTTTCTGCCCGCCCTGCGTGCGCAGTTCCAGCGCCATGGAATAGCCACCAGGGTGTACAGCCAGGACCCGCCCGCCGATTGCCGCTTTCGCGTCGAGTATGACGCGAACTGGGGGTGGGATGTGGCGGTGTATCTGAAGTATCTCGATGTTCGCATCTTCGACCAGGACCGCCTGGTTGGCCAGGCCACTTACGACGCACGCGGTGGCGGTGGGCGGCTGGACAAGCTCGGCTCAACGGAAAGCAAGCTCGAACGCATCATGACCCGGCTCCTGACTGGGGCCAGCGCTGCGGACTGATGAGCGGGATCAAGTGGAGTGCTCGGACCGTTGCGGGGCCGGCGTGGCGATCGGCTCACGGCGAGCGTGGAGCAGGAAGGATCGAGAAGGGAGATGTCGACCATGCGGAATGGCGAGCGATTTGTTGCAATCTTGATGCTGCTCGGCTGCGGGTGCGGTGCCACCCGCGTCAGCCTCGCGCCTAGTATACCGACACCTTCCCAGCCCGTGGCGGGAGGGGGCAAGGTCGCGGTTGCCAGACAAGCCGATGGCCTCCCCGATACGATTGGGCGGGCGACGATTACCGTATTCGCCATCCCGACCTCCTCGGTACAGTTTGGCGACCCCGACACTGCCGAACGGATCATGCGGGGCTTGCGGGCAACGCTGCGTAAAGCAGGCTACCAGCCCATCGACCCGGCCGACCTGCCCTTGGGCCCGGTGCTGACGTGCCGGATCAAGGAGATGAGCTTCAAGAACTACACCTGGTTCATGCCGGCGATCATAACCTGGGGCACGATTCGGCTTACCCTCGCCCTCAGCGATCCCACGGGCGCAGTACGGTGGCAGCGGGATTACGAAGGCCATTACAGCGATACCGAGGTCGGCGAGGGATTCGACGAGGCGGTTAATACCGTGATGGGGCGCATCCTGGCTCGTGCGGCCGAGGACTTCACCTCTAGTGAATTCAGTGCGGCCTGCTGCGGTCTCGAGGCGGCGGCGATCAGCCTCGGGGGCGCACAAGCTGCCGAGCCGGCCCCCGAGTGAAAACGGCTCGGTGAGCCGGCTGCTTGCGCGGCCAGATCAACGGCGGCGATCAGCAGGAGATCAGCGACAAAGACTACGGCGGCCGGGGCTACACCTGCCGGGACCCGGAAGGTCACCTGTGGAGCTTCGGCACCTATGATCTCTGGGCCGCTGAACAGGTTCGCACTCGATCGAGCGGGCCCGCGGCCGCCGCGCGCCGCCCGCGCTACCGCAGCAGCGCCGGTGCCAGCTCGCGCCATTGCGCCAGCGGCAGCGCGCGCGGGTCGGCGCTGAGCACCTGGACGCCGACATGGTCGGCACCGGCGTCATGGTGCGCACGCACGCGCTTGACGATTGCGTTCACGTCGCCCCAGGCGACGATGGCGTCAACCAGGCGATCGCTGCCGCCGCTGGCAACGTCATCGTCGGTGAACCCGAGACGCTTCAGGTTATTCACGTAGTTCGGCAAGCCCAGATACGTCGCCATATGCGTGCGGGCAATCTCACGGGCGGTGCCGGCATCGGTTTCGAGCACGACGGCTTGCTCCGGCGCCAGCCAGGGCCCCTTGCCCATCACGGCGCGGGCATGCGCTGTATGCTCCGGCGGCACGAAGTAAGGGTGCGAGCCCTTCGCGCGCTCAGCGGCCAGCTTAAGCATCTTCGGTGCGAGCGCGGCAATAATCCGGACGGGCTCCGCGGCCGGCGGCGTAGCCAAGAACGGGGCGTAATCCATCGCGTCGAGATAAGCGCGCATGGCACTGAGCGGCTTGTCGTAGTTGTGGCCGCGCAGGCCCACCAGCGGCGCGTGGCTGACGCCAATGCCGAGGAGAAAACGCTCGGGGTAAGCTTCGCAGAGTGTCTTTTGCGCCCCCGCCATGGCCATCGGATCGCGCGCCCAGATGTTGGCGATGCCGGTGGCGATCACGATCCGGCGCGTACCCGCCAACAGGATCGCCGAGTTGGTGAAAGCCTCCCGCCCCATCGCCTCGGGAATCCAGATCGCGCCGTAGCCCAAGGCTTCGATCTCCGCCGCCGCTTCCTGGGCCTTGGTCGCCGGTTGCAAATCGAGCGCAAAGGTCCAAATGCCGACCCGTCCGATATCCATGACTCCCTCCTTCAGTAGCAGCCGCTGGCGCTGCGCAGTGCTCTGCCACATTGCCCCGGCTCGGCCAAGGCCCCGCGGCGCGAGCGCCCCGAGGCTCACGGCGCTGCTGCAGCGGCATCCGCGCGAACCCAGCCTCGCACCCACGGCAGCAGCACGTAGGCCGGGAACGAGAGAAGAAAGGTCAGCAGGAAGTACGCCGCGTAGCCCAGCTGGCTGGCGCCGATGCCGCTGACGCCGCCGGCCAGCGAGCGCGTCAGGCCGAAGATGGCCGACAGCAATGCATACTCAGTGGCCGCCTGCCGCTTGTCACAAATGTGCATCAAGAAGGCGAGAAAGGCGGCGGTGCCGAGACCGCCGGTGAAGCTCTCCAACAGCGACGCAGCGTAAATGCCCGCCCGGCCGCTGCCGCTGTAAGCCGCGGCGGCGTAGCCCAGATTGGAGAACGCTTGCAGCAAGCCGAGCGCCCACAGGCCGCGAAAGATGCCCCAGCGCGTGGTGAGCACACCGCCCGCCAGCGCCCCGACGACGGTGGCGCCGACGCCGAAGGTGGTGGAGACCAGGCCGATCTCCTCGACGCTGAGGCCGGCGTCGACCCAGAACGGCTTGACCATCGGCCCCATGCTGCTGTCGCCCAGCTTGTATGTCAGCACGAACAGGAAGATCAGCAGCGCACCGGGCCGGCGCAACCACGCCCGCAGCGGCGCCAGCCCGACGCCACCCTCCCTGTCACCACTCGTGATCAAGGGTGGGCTCTGCCACACCGCCGCGGCCAGCAAGACGCAGGTGGCCGCCGCGCACCAGAACACGATCGGCCAACCGAGCACCCTGACCAACATCAACAAACCGCCGCCGCCGGCGATCAAGGCGGCGCGATAAGCCGAGACCCGCACGCCATTGGCTATGCCTTCTTCGCCCGGCGCCAGTAGCCCGATGGTGTAGGCGTCGATGGCGATGTCCTGCGTGGCGGAGGCGGCCGTGAAGGCCAAGAGCAATGCCCACAGCCAAAACGACGGCTGCGCCGGATCGAGCAGCGGCAGCAGCGCCAGCAGCATCGCCATGAGCAAGAGCGCGCCCGTAATCCACTGGCGGCGCTGGCCGAAACGATCGATCAACGGCGACCATAACACCTTCAACGTCCACGGCAGGCCGAGGAAGCTGAGCAGCCCGATGGCTTCGAGCGCCACACCGTGGGTGCGGAAGTACACCGGCCATTGGTCGACGGCGATGCCGAAAGGAAAGCCCTCGGCAAAGTAGAGCACCGCCACCCATGAGAGCTTCTTTCTCAACTCCATCCGCCCCTCCGCCCGGCCCGCTCGCGCACTACAGTTCCAAGTCAGTCCCCGACGAGCCCTTGCTAAGAATTCGCTGGCAGATGCCGGCGATGGTGGCGCCGGCTTCATCAGGGCTCAGCCCCAACGGCCGAATGTTGGAGATGCACTTGCGGTCGGCGTCGGTGGTAGCGGGGCCGGGGCGGAAGGTGAGGTAGCAGCCGAGACTGTCGGCGCTGCCCAAGCCGGGCCGCTCGCCGATTAGATGCACGACTAGCTGGGCACCGGCGGCCGCCGCTATCGGATCGCCGGCAGCGACGCGCCCGTTGCGCACAGCCACCGGGACGCCGAGCGTGCCCAGCCGTTCGAGATGGCGGCGCAGTGAGGGGTACAGCCGTTCGCAGTGCGCCTCGGCCGCTTGCGCCGACAAGCCATCGGAGAGCACCAACTGAATGGCGGCGGGCGCCGGACTGTGAGCGCGAATCCGGTCAAGCTCGCCGCCAGCAAGCTGCCGCCCCAGCGGCGGTTGGCGGATGTAAGCCAAGCGATCGGGCGCCGCGGAGCTGACCAGCAGGAAGCCCAAGTCGCGCAGGAGATCGAGAAATGCCGGACTCCATTCGCTCCACACCGCGTCGCGCGCCGCGGCATGATCGCGCTGGAAAGCCAACCAGGTAGCGGTGCGCGGGCGCCCGCCCGCCCGGCCGACATCCAGGCGCGCCGGCGTGCTGCGCCGGGCCCGGTCGAAGTCGATTTCGAGCCGCTGACTCACAGCAAAGCTCGGGCGTCGCCGGCGCGCGCGGTCAGCCGCCCTTGCTGCATCAGACCGCGGCGTTCCAGCCAGGCTTCGAATTCCGGCGCCGGGCGCAACCCCAGCAGCTCACGCACCGCACCAGCGTCGTGAAACGACGAGGTTTGGTAGCTCAGCATGCAGTCGTCGCCCATCGGCACCGCCATGAAGTAATTGCAGCCGGCGGCGGCCAGCAGCACCGCGAGATTCTCCAGATCGTTCTGATCCGCGGCCATGTGATTGGTGTAACAAACATCGACCCCCATCGGAACGCCGAGCAGCTTGCCCATGAAATGATCCTCGAGCCCGGCGCGGAGCACCTGGCGCGCGTCGTAGAGGTATTCCGGGCCGATGAATCCGACCACGGTATTGACCAGCAGCGGGCGGTAGCGCCGCGCCACGCCGTAACAGCGCGCTTCCAGCGTCACTTGATCCAAGCCGGCGTGGGCGCCGCTGGAAAGCTCCGAGCCTTGCCCGGTCTCGAAGTACCAGCGCGCCGGACTGTCGAGCTGGCCACGCGCGCGGATTGCCGCGTCCGCCTCGTCGAGCGAGGCCAGATCGATTCCAAACGCGCGATTAGCCGCCTGTGTGCCGCCGAGCGACTGGAACAGCAGGTCGAGCGGCGCCCCGGCGGCGAGCGCGCGCACCTGGGTGGTGACGTGCGCCAATACCGACACCTGCGTGGGCACCTCCAGCTTAACACGCAGTGCCTGCAGAGCGTGGCTCAGGCGCTGCACCACCTCCAGGCGGTCGTCGGCGGGATTGACGCCCAGCACGGCATCGCCACAGCCGTAGCTCAGCCCTTCCAGCGTACTGGCGAGCACGCCGTCGATGCCGTCGCGCGGATGATTGGGCTGCACCCGTGTAGCCAGCCGGCCAGCCTGGCCGAGCGTGGTGCGGCCAGCCACCACCACTGGCAGTTTCTTTGCTGCCAGCATGAGGTCGAGGTTGGACATCAGCTTGGCAACTGCCGCCGCCATCTCCGGCAGCAAACCGGAGCGCAGCGCGACGAGCGCGTCGCCAGCATCGGCGAGCAAGTGTTCGCGCAGCTCGCCGATGCTCCAGTCGGCGATGCCAGCATAAGCGGCGGTGTCGAGTTCTTGGAGAAATGCCCGCGTCAACTCGTCCGCCTCCGGCGGCAGCAGCGGCGCCTCGACGAATTCCCGCAGCCGCACGTTCGCCAGCACGGCCTTGGCGGCCACGCGCTCCTTGGCGCCAGCCGCGGCCAGCCCGGCGAGTTGATCGCCCGACTTCTCCTCGTTCGCCTTGGCCATCACCTCAGCCAGTGTGGCGAAGGTATAGCCGTGCGCGTGCAAGGACATGAGCTAGCATAGGGAGCTGCGGTGCTGGCGGTCAAGCGCCGGGCGACTCATCGACGTTAGCTTGCGCCGCGAGCCGGCGCAGGAGCTTGCGGCTCGCAGCCCGTCGAGAAACGGCGATGCCCTTCGAGACGCTGCTTCGCAGCTCCTCAGGGCGAGCGGAAAAGTGTTGTGGCAGAAGGAAGCACCGCTCATGCTGAGGAGCGCCGTCAGGCGCGTCTCGAAGCATGGGCGGTGCTTCAACGGATTGCCGGGGGCTGGCAGCAAATCAACGCGGGCGGGCTCGGCCTCGATTATCTGCATGGCGGCCCGACACGCGGCCTCGACCGCAAGTGCACGCTCGCTGATCGAGCGATCACGCCAGAGTGGCTCGGCGCGCCAGCCGGCAACAAGCGCCTCTCGGTCTGGCGGCGAGCGGCGCCAGCCTAGACGAGAAAATCCAGATCGGCACCGAGGTGCGCGGGCAGTACGTGCTGTGCGTACAGGCGGCGCCAACCGCGTTCAGGGAGCGGGGGCGGCGCCAAACGCTCGCGGCGGCGCGCGAGCTCGGCGGCCTCGACGCAGAGGTCGAGACGGCGTTTGCCGGCGTCAAGCTCGATCATGTCACCGTCTTGTACCAGCGCCAGCGGACCGCCGGTGGCGGCTTCCGGGGAGCAGTGCAGCACCACCGTGCCGTACGCCGTGCCGCTCATGCGGGCGTCGGAAACCCGCACCTGGTCGCGCACACCGGCCGCTGCGAGATAGCGCGGGATCGGCAGCGAGCCGGCCTCAGGCATGCCGGCCGCAACTGGGCCGGCGTTGCGTAGCACCAAGACGTGCTGCGCGCTGATCTGCAACGCCGGATCGTCGATGCGCGCCGCGGCGTCTTCGGGCGACTCGAATACCACTGCCGGGCCGCGGTGACGTAGCAGCGCGGGCGTGGCGGCGGCGGCTTTGATCACTGCGCCGTCCGGCGCGAGCGAGCCGCGCAGCGTGACCAGCGCGCCCGGCGGGCCCAGGGGGTTGTCAAGCGACCGAATGGTCTTCTGCCAATCGGCCGGCGACGCTGTCTGGTTCAGCAATTCGCCGAGCGTGCGGCCGGTGACCCCGACGGCTGATAAATCGAGTAGCGGCGCCAGCGCTTTGAGCAGCGCCGGCACACCGCCGGCGCGATGCAGGTCTTCCAAGTAGCCGCTGCCCGCGGGCTTGCAGTCGGCCAGCAACGGAACGCGTTGTGAGACTTGGTGGACGTCATCCAGCGTCAGCGACACGCCCGCGCGCCGGGCAATCGCGATCAAGTGCACGATGGCATTGGTCGAGCCGCTGACGGCACTGAGCACGGTGAGTGCGTTGACAAACGCAGGCCGCGTGAGCACGTCGCCCGGCCGCAATTGGCCAGAGGCCAGCTCGACCGCACGCCGCCCGGCCGCCACCGCGTGGCGCAGTCGATCACCCGAGCCCGACGGCGCAGTCGCGCCGCCAGGCAGCATCATCCCGAGCGCTTCGGTCAGGCACGCCATCGTCGACGCCGTGCCCATCACCATACAGGTGCCGGCATTGGCGCAGAGCGCCTGCTCGATCTCATCGATCTCCTGGCCGCTAATCTCGCCGGCGCGGTACTTAGCCCAGTAACCGCGGCAATCGGTGCAGGCTCCCAGTCGCTGTCCGCGCCAACTGCCGGTGGTCATCGGGCCGGTCACGACGGAAATGGCCGCCACGTTGGCCGAGGCCGCGGCCATCAGCTGTGCCGGAACAGTCTTGTCGCAGCCGCCGGTCAGTACCACCGCGTCCATCGGTTGCGCGCGGATCATCTCCTCGGTCTCCATCGCCAGCAGGTTGCGGTAGAGCATCGAAGTCGGCGACAACAGGATCTCGGCGAGCGACGCGGTCGGGAACGCCAGCGGCAGGCCGCCGGCCTCGAGCACGCCGCGCTTGATCGCCTGGATCAACCCGGGCATGTCGCGATGGCAGGTGGTGTAGTCCGATGAAGTATCGGCGATCCCGACCACCGGCCGATCGAGATCGGCGCGGTCGAAGCCAGCGGAGGCCAGAAAGGCGCGCCGCAAGTAGCGGCTGAAGCCGGCGTCACCGTAAGAAGTCAAGTTGCGATCGACCCCGCGCATCGGGGCCTAGAGTCGACGGTTCCCGCACGACAGTCAAGCGCATGCAACGGCCAGACGGCGGCCAAGTCGACAGCCGGCTGTCTGGCGCTCGGGATGTCTCCATCCCGAGCGGCCCAGTATCAGCCATCAGACGGCGTAGCCCGCCGCTGGAAGCGGGCGACGGCGCGGTTGTGTTCCTCCAGGGTGGTCGAAAATTGATGGGTGCCGTCGCCGCGGCCGACGAAGTAAAGGTAGTCCACCGCCGCCGGTTGCAGCGCTGCCGCCAGTGCGGCCCGGCCGGGGTTGCAGATCGGTCCCGGGGGCAGGCCGGGATTGGTGTAGGTGTTGTACCGGCTCGGCCGGCGCAGGTGGGCCTTGGTCAGATTGCCGTCAAATGACTCCAGCCCGTAGATCACCGTCGGGTCCGACTGCAGCAACCAGCGCAGGCGCAAGCGGTTGTGAAACACGGCCGCGACCAGTGCGCGTTCAGACTCGACACCGGTTTCCTTCTCGATGATCGAGCTCAACGTGACCCAGGCGTGTCGGCCGAGGCCGGACTGCCGGCGCAGCGGCTCCAATTCCGCGCTCACCGCGCGAAATCGAGCAGCCATGCGCCGGATGATGTCCGCCGGCGCTTCACTCCAGGGCAACGCATAGGTGTCGGGAAACAAGTAGCCCTCGGCGCCGGTAGCCGGCAGAGCCAGATCGGCGAGCAGATTGGGCTCGCGCGCGGCGCACAGGAACGCGTCGATACCGCCAAACCCCTGCTCGGCGAATAACTCGGCGATCTGCACCAGCGTAATGCCCTCCGGGATCGTGACCCGGTGTAGTGCGGCCCCCGCCGAGCGCAGGACGTCAAGAACGGCGAGCGGCGATAGCGGCCGGTCGAAGCGATAGTCGCCGCTACGGACGCTGCGATCGAGCCGCTTCGCCCGTGCCCACAGCGAGAGCAGCCAGCCGTATCGCACCACGCCGGCCGCCTGCAGGCGGCTGGCCACACTTCCAAATCGTTCTCCCGCCGACACGGTCAGCAACGCCCCGCCAGGCGGCGCCGGCTGCGGCCGGTGCAACTCGCGCCATCCCAGCACGGCTGCGCCGGTTGCAGTCAGTAACAGCAGGAAGATGACGAGGGCCACCGATCGCCACACGCCCCCTTGGATATCGAACGCGCGGCCACGACGGAAGGGCCCGCTACTCGGTCGAGACCTGATCGCTGCCGTCGTGCGGCGGACTGAAGATGACCAGTGCCGCGGCGGGGGTGTTGCCGGTGTTGACGAAGTAGTGGCTCGCCCCGGCTGGAATCGCGAGCGTGTCGCCGGCTCGCACAGCCGCCGGCTGCCGGTTGATCCACTGCGTACCCTGCCCCAGCAACAGCAGAACGACGAGGTCGTGCTGTGCGTGCAGGTGGGGCCGCTCGCCCGCACCGGGCCTTACTTGCACCAGGTGATAACTGAGCTCGGCAGTCACCGCGAGGCGCTCGGCCCGCACCGGCTGATCGGCAGCGAGCGGATAGCGATCCAACAGCTCAGCTAGCTCGACCGGCGCGGCGCCGGGCAAGACAACCCGCGGCGGCGTGCGCGCCGTGCAGCCAAGCGCCGCGATGGCGAATGCGAGCACACAAGTGGTAAGAGACTTGCCGAGCCTATTCATCGGAGCCACAATACAGCCCGTGATGACCGACAACGCAAGCCGCCCGCTCGCACCGGAGCCATGATGCTTTGGCTGCGCCTACTGATAGCGGCCCTGTGCGTGCTGGCGTACCTGCGCTCACCCATCGACTTGATCCCGGAGCCGATCCCTGGGCTCGGCGTGCTCGACGATGTGCTCGTGCTGGTGGGCTTTCTCTGGTGGGCGCGGGCGCAGCTGCGTCACGCGCGGCCACGGCCGGCGCCGCCGAAGCCAACCGCAACTAACGAGGTGTGGAATCCGTACGCGGTGTTGGGTATACCGGCCAACGCCAGCGCCAAGGAGATCACCCACGCCTATCGTGAGCAAATGAAACGTTACCACCCCGACCGCGTCGCCGACCTGGGCGAGGAATTGCAACAGCTTGCACATCAGAAGACGGTCGAGATCCAACGCGCTTACGCCGAGCTCAGTCGCGCTTGAGGCCCATGCCCCTATGACCCGCCCAGTTCCGGTTCTGCTCGATACCGACATCGGCACCGATGTCGACGACGCGCTGGCGATCGGGCTGCTGTTGGCGGCGCCTGAGATCGACCTGCGCGCCGTGACCATCGTCTCGGGCGATGCGGTGCTGCGCGGGCGGATCGCCAAGAAACTCCTCACCCTCGGGGGGCGCACGGACGTGCCGGTGGCTGCCGGCGTACCCGAGCCGGTGCTGCGGCAGCGCAACTTCCTCTGGCTCGGCCACGAGGGGCAGCGAATCGTGGCTGCACACGAGGCGCTGCCGCTGGCTTCGGCACACGGAGTGGACCTGCTCATCGACACGGTGCTGCGCGAGCGGCCGCACGTGGTGGCGATCGGGCCGCTGTCCAACCTGGCCGTCGCCATCATGAAGGAGCCGGCGGTGATCGCGGCGATTTCGCATCTCACGCTCATGGGTGGCGCGCTCGGCATCCACAACGACGCCGACGTGCCGCTGATAGAGTACAACCTCAACGGTGATCCGGAAGCGGCGTTGGTGGTGCTGAGTGCGGGGATTCCGGCAACCTTGGTACCGCTGGATGTGACCTGGCACGTCCGCTTCAAGGAAGCGGAGCTGGCGCGGCTGCGCCAGTCGCGCTCACCGCTGGTGCAGGTGCTGTGTGATGCGATGGAGGTGTGGTGGCCGATTCACCGTGAGTTCTTTGCCGGCGCACGCAGCTATACCCCGGATATCGTCGCCTTCCTGCACGATCCGCTGGCAGTGGCGGTACTGATCGATCCCTCGCTGGTTACGCGGCAACGCCTGCGGCTGCGGCCGGCGATCGTTGACGGCGTCTTTCGTCTGCTCGCAGAGCCCGGCGCGCCGGAGTTCACCGTGGCCACCGAGGTGGACGCGCCCCGGTTCGTCGAATTCCTCGTGCAGCGCTTGCTGCAACTGCCGTAAACAGGCGCAGCGCGCTGCCGCTCACAGCGCCGGCGGTGGTGGGCACCCGTTGAGGGCGTTGTTGACGGCCTGGACCAGGCAGTTGACGGTTACTGCCTCGGAAGCGATCACACCTTCACATTCGAGCGCGGGGCAGTCGGCCGGGATAATGCCAAGTGCGATGCCCACGCCCCTGACGATCTCATCGACCGTCACCTCGCCATCGTCGTTGCAGTCACCGACGCAGGCGATCGGGGTGGCGGTTGGGCTGGGTGACGCGGAGGGTGTCGGCGTGGCGGTTTCGGTCACGGTAGCGGTCGCGCTCGGCGTCTGAGTCGGCGCGGCCGTCGTCGTCGGGGTATTGGTCGGCTCGGATGTTGCCGTAGCGCTCGGGGTGGCGGTTTCGGTCGCTGTCGGCGTCATCGTCGGCGTCCACGTGAACGGGAGCGTGGGCGTAGCAGTGATGGTCGGCGTGCCGCTGTCGGTGGGGGTTGCGGTCGGTGTTTCGGTGGTGGTCTCGGTGGGTGTCGCAGTCAAGGTCGCGGTCACCGTAACGGTGGCGGTGAGAGAAGGCGTTGCGGTGGCGGTAGCACTCGGGGTCGGCGTCGGCGTAGCGGTCGGCGTCGCCGTAGTGGTGGCGGTATCGGTAGGCGTGATGGTGGCCGTGCGTGTCGGCGTCGCAGTGCGCGTGGCGGTGGCGGTGCGCGTCGGCGCCGGGCTGGGAGTGTCCGTCGGCGTGCGCGTTGGCCGCGGCGTCCTGGTGTAACTGGGAGTGGCGGATGGCGACGGGGTGGAGGTTTCGGTCGGCGGGGGTTTGGGGGTCCGGGTAGCAGTTTGCGCAGCGCTCGCAGTGGCGGTGCGCGAAGCGGTAGCGGTGACGGTGGGGGTTTCCGACGGCGTGGCGGTGGGCGTGTCTGTGGCGGTGGTGGTGGGGCGGAGCGAACGCGTAGGCGTGGTCGTGATCGTCGGCTTGCGCGTCAGGGTGCTGGTGGGCGTACGACTGGGCTGTCGGGTGGCGGTGATGGTGCGCGTGACGGTGGGCGCTGTCGTCGGCGTCAGTGTTGCGGTCGGGGCTGCGGTCGCGGTCGGGGTGGGGCTGGTGGTAGCCGTTGGGGGACGGGTCGCCCTCGCGGTGCGCGTGGCGGTGGCGGTCGGCGGTGGCGGCGCGGTAGCGGTTGGTGTGCGCGTCGGTTGGGGTGTGGCAGTGCTGGTGGGCGTGGCTGTCGGGGTCTTGGTTCGGGTGCTGGTTACCGTCGCGCTGGCGGTTGCGGTCGCGCTGGCTGAGGCGGTGGCGCTCGGGGTCTTGGTCGGCCGTGGGGTGGCCGTGTCGGTTGCCGTAGCGGTTGCGGTCGGCGTTGCGGTGGCGGTCATGGTTGCGGTCAAGGTAGCGGTGAGCGTCGGTGATCTCGTTGCCGTGGGCGTGCGAGTTGGCCGGGCCGTGGCGGTCATAGTCGGTGTAATCGAAGCGGTGCTGGTTGGTGTTACAGAAGGTGTTCGGGTTGCAGTCCGGGTAAAGGAGGCGGTGCGCGTGGGGGTGGCGGATGCGGTTTGCGCCAGTGAGCGCAAGGGTAAGGCCAACAGCACTGCCGCGATCAGCAGCAACGCGCACCGGCGGCAGCCCGGCATGCCGCGCCGAGGGCGCGCATCCTGGTGCTCAAAGGGCGTGTACGCGGTCGGGTTCACCGGCGGCGCCTGCATACCACGACCGCGCCGCCGCTGCCACGGCCCTGCATCTACCCCAGCAAGGGCAAACCGCGATAGGCGCGGTCGAGCAAGTCGACTGGGTGCACAACGGGGATGTTCAGTTTGCGGCGGCGCAAGCCGGCTTGGATTTGGATCATGCAGCCGGGATTGGCGGCGGCCACGCACTGCGCGTGCGTGCTCTCGATGTTCCTCACCTTGCGCGCTTGCAGGCGGGCCGCCATTGCCGGCTCGAGCAGGTTGTAGCTGCCGGCGCTGCCACAGCAGAGGTCAGCCTCGGGTAATTCGACCAAGTCGACGCCGGGGATCAGGCGCAGCAGCGCACGCGGCTGTTCGCACACTTGCTGCCCGTGGGCGAGGTGGCAAGCATCGTGGTAGGCGACACGCAGCGGTGTCACTGCCGGTGGGGCGTCTGCACCCAAGGCCACCAGCCACTCACTGATATCGCGCACCTTGGCGCTGAACTCGCGGGCGCGCTCGGCGTAGGCGGGGTCATCTGCGAGCAGCTCGCCGTACTCGCGCAGCAGCGCCCCGCAGCCAGCGGCATTGGCGATAATGGCGTCGAGGTCGGCGGGAAAGGCGTCGATGGTGCGGCGGGCAAATTCAAGCCCGGCGTCGCGCGAGCCGTTGTGCAGCGACAGCGCCCCACAGCAGGTCTGCGCCCGCGGCACCACCACGCTGCAACCGTTACGTGTCAAGACACGGGCGCTCGCCTCATTGGTTTGCGCAAACCACACCCGCGCCACACACCCCGCCAGCAAGCCGACGCGCCGGCGTTCGCGCCCCTCGGCCGGCACCAACTGCGGCAAGGGCGCCGCACCATCGGCCGGGGGAATCATCGCCGCTACCGGCAGCAGCTTGGTCACCAGCGGCCACACCCCGAGCCGCTGCGCCAGGCGCACCGGCGCCATCAGTGCGCGCAGGCGCCGCGGATAGGGGAACACCCACTCGAGCCAGCGCCGCTGCCAGCGCTCGCGGCCGCGGCGGCGATACTGCTCGGCGACCAAGGCGCGTGCGCCCTCGATCATCCGGCCGTAGTGCACGCCCGATGGACAGGCGGTCTCGCACGCGCGGCAACCCAGGCACAGATCGAGGTGGCGGACCACTTCCGGCGTCAGCGCCAGCGTGCCGTCGCTCAGCGCCCGCATCAAGTAGATGCGCCCGCGCGGCGAATCCATCTCCGTGCCCAACTCCAGATACGTCGGGCACGCTTGCTGGCAAAGCCCGCAGTGCACGCAGTCGAGAAGTCTCTCGGCGGCAATAAAGATCTGCGCCGGCGGTCTGGCAGTACCGCTCATCGTTCAGATCCCGCCTATATAGCGCCCGGGGCTCAAGATGCCGTTGCGGTCCAGCTGCTGCTTGATACCACGCATCAGCGACAGCGCCGGGCCGGCCTCGCCAAAACGATCGATGCGCCCGGTGAGCGCGTCCGGCAGCGAATCGAACACCACCCAGCCGCCGCGCACGCGCCCGGCCAGGCGCAACCACTCGCAGAACTGCGCCGCTGCGGTGACGTCGCCAGCTTGCGCGCGCAGGCGCGCGATGCCGCTGCCGGCGTGCGCCACCACGGCCGCATGCAGGCCGCGCGTCGCCGCCTCCGGCACCAGACGCGGGAGCAAGGTGGCCAGTTCGGTGGGTAGCAAGCTGAGGCGCGCGCTCAGCGTGTCCCGCGGTGCGGCGCCGTCCGTGGCCAACGGGAACTGACGCAGCCAGTGCATCAACCGTTGCGCTTCAGGCTCGGCGCAGGGGTAGAGCCCGGCATAATGCTGTGCCAGCAGCGTCTGCTGCGCCGCCACTTCCTCAACAATGCCGCCCAAGCCGACGGCCACGCCCGGGCCGCTCATGCCCGCCTCCCGCCCCGCCGTGTGATCGAGCAATTCGACAAAAAGCGGCTCGGTGTCGGTCTCCAGCAGATCGCCGGCGAGATCACCGGCGGCTTTCAGGTCCGGCGCCCCGATCCAGAGCACGCGGGTGTGCTCGGGACGCGGGCGGATCTTGAAGGTCGCTTCGACGATCACTCCGAGTGTTCCTAGTGATCCGGTGAAGAGTTTGCCGAGATCATAACCGGCAACGTTCTTGACCACCCGGCCGCCGCCTTTCACCACCGAGCCATCAGCCAGCACGACGGTGATCCCGATCAACAGGTCGCGCACCTTGCCCTGCGACAGGCGTAACGGGCCATTGAGATCGGCCGCGATTAGTCCTCCGACGGTGACGCGCTCGCGACACGGAGGATCGAGCGGCAACCACTGGCCGGCCGGGCTCAAGGCGGCGTCGAGCGCCGCGAGCGTGAGACCGGCCTCGACGGTGGCGGTCATATCGGCGGCCTCGTGTGCAATCACGCGCGCCATCCGGCAGGACGACAGGGCGATGTCGTAGCTGCGCGGCGGCTCGCCCACCCGCAGATGCGTCCCCTGCCCCACGGGCACGACCGCCAAGCGCTGTTCCTCGGCCACCCCCAGCACTTCGCTGACCTGGGCCACGCTCGACGGGAACAGCACACAGACGGGCGCGCGCCCGCCAATGGTGAAGGCGGCGGTATCCTCACTGACCGCGTCGTCGCCGAGACGCGAGCGCAGCGTGGCGAGGAGTTCTTCGGCGCTAGGCATTGACCAACGGATGGGCGGCCGCGGCCGGCGCTTCGTGCGTGCAAGCCTTCATCGCTACACGGCCGCGCGTCGTTTGGGGCGCGTGGTCTCGACACACACCCCGGGGGTGGGAAAGATCTTGCCCGGGTTGCAGCGCTGCTTGGGATCGAAGACGCGGCGCAACTGCTGCATGACCAGCAAGTCGGTCGGGCTGAAGAGCAACGGCATTTGCTGGATCTTCTCGACCCCGATGCCGTGTTCGCCGGTGATGCTGCCACCGAGCGCGACGCAGGCTTCGAGAATCTCGCGACCGGCATTCAGCACGCGCTCGACCTGGTCGGCGTCGCGTTCGTCGTACAGGATGATGGGGTGGATGTTGCCGTCGCCGGCGTGGAACACGTTGGCGATGCGCAGCCGGTAACGGCGGCCGATCTTGCTGATAACCCGCAGGATGTCGGGCAGTTTGGTGCGCGGCACGACACCGTCCTGGGTGCAATAGCTCGGCGCCAGCCGGCCGACGGCCCCGAAGGCGCGCTTGCGGCTCTTCCACAGCGCCGCGCGCTCCGCTTCGTCCTTGGCCACGCTCACCTCGCGCGCGCGATTAACGCGGCAGATCTCGATCACCCGTTGCGCTTGCGGCTCGAGGCCGGCAGCCAAGCCGTCAAGCTCGATGATCAGCACGGCGCCGGCGTCGGTGGGAAAACCGAAATGGTAGGCCGCCTCGACGGCGGCGACGATGAGCTGATCCATCATTTCCAGTGCCGCCGGCACGATCCCGGCGGCGACGATGCCAGACACCGTTTGCGTGGCGTCGTCGACCGACTCGAAGATGGCCAGCAACGTCTTCCAGGCCTGGGGCCGGCGGATCAGGCGCAGCGTGGCTTGGGTGACCACGCCGAAGGTGCCCTCGCTGCCGACGGTTAGGCCGACGAGATCGTACCCGGGCACGTCCTCCATCGGCCCCCCGAGCTGCACCACCTCCCCGTTGGGCAGCACCAGCTCCACCCCGAGCACGTGATTGGTGGTCACGCCATACTTGAGCGTGTGCGGGCCGCCGGAGTTCTCGGCGACGTTGCCGCCAATGGTGCAGGCCGTCTGGCTCGAGGGATCGGGGGCGTAATAGAGGCGACCACCCTTCGCCGCGTTGGTGACCGCCAGGTTGACCACCCCGGCCTCGACGGTGGCGCGCCGGTTGGCGAAGTCCACGGCCAGAATGCGGGTCATCCGGCTGGTGCAGACCATCACCGGAGCGGCCAGCGGCAGGCAGCCGCCGCTCAGGCCGGTACCCGCCCCGCGCGGCACGAAGGCGACCTGCTCGCGATGCAGCAGTCGCAAAACCGCCGCCACTTCACCGGTAGTTCGCGGCAGCACCACGACTTGGGGCGTGCTTTTCTCCAGCGTGTAGCCGTCGCAGTCGTACACCCGCAGTTCGCTGTCGTGCGTGATCACCCCGTCGAGGCCGACGATCTGGCGCAACTGGTCGGGCACCTTTGGCGGCAGCATATGACTTTGACACGCTACCGGCCCCCCGATAAAAGCACAAGCGCCGCCGGGCGCCGGCCGCAACATAACTTGGAGTGATTGGATGACTATATCCGCTGCCCCCCCGCCGCGTTGCTTACTCGGGCCTGGCCCCAGCCTGGTGCACCCGCGAGTGTTGCGGGCGCTCGGCATGCCTCTGGTCGGCCATCTCGATCCGGCCTTTCTCGACATCATGGAGGAAAGCAAGCGGCGGTTGCGCGCCGTCTTTCGTACCGGCAACGAACTCACGCTGCCGATCTCGGGCACCGGCAGCGCCGGCATGGAGGCCTGCCTAGTCAATCTGATCGAACCGGGTGATCGAGTGATCATCGGCGTCAATGGCGTGTTCGGCACGCGCATGGTCGAGATCGCCGGCCGCTGCGGGGCGACCGTGGTGCCGGTCGAGGCGCCTTGGGGTCGAATTATCGATCCGGCCGACATCGCCGCAGCGTTGCAGCGCACCAAGTCGCCCAAGCTGGTAGCGGTGGTGCACGCGGAAACCTCTACCGGCGCGTGGCAGCCGCTGGAAGATATCAGCCGACTGGCATACGCGGCCGGGGCCCTGTTCGTCGCCGACACCGTGACCTCGCTGGGCGGCTGTCCGGTGCTGCTCGACGACTGGGGCATTGATGCCTGTTACAGCGGGACGCAGAAGTGCTTGAGCTGTCCGCCGGGCTTGGCGCCGATATCCTTCAACCAGCGCGCGCTCGAGGTGCTCAAGCGCCGCCAGACCAAGGTGCAGAGCTGGTATCTCGATCTGACCATGATCGCGCAGTACTGGGGCGCCGAGCGCGTTTACCACCACACCGCGCCGATCTCGATGAACTACGCCCTGCTGGAGGCGCTGCGACTGGTGGAGGAGGAGGGACTAGAAGCGCGCTGGCGCCGCCACCAGCGCAACCATCTCGCGCTCAAGGCCGGCCTTGCCGCAATCGGTTTGGCGCTGGCGGCGCAAGAGGGGCATCAGCTGTGGATGCTCAACAGCGTACGCATTCCCGAGGCAGTTGACGACGCGGCCGTGCGCCGCGCGCTGCTCGAACAGTTCAACATCGAAATCGGTGGCGGTCTGGGGGCATTGAAGGGCAAGACCTGGCGCATCGGCCTGATGGGGGAGTCGAGCACCGAAGCCAGCGTCTTGGCGCTGCTGAGCGCGCTGGAGCGGCTGCTGCCCCGGCACGGCTATAAGGTGGAAGCCGGCGCGGCAGTGGCGGCGGCGAGCGCGGCCTACGCGCAGATGTAGGGTCAGCGCCCCGGTGATGGCGGCTGGCGGTGGCGGCGAGGGGGCCAGGTGAGCGGATGAGCGGTTCGACGCGGGTTCCGGGGCGGCGCTGCGACGGTGCGCTTGAGCTCGCAAGTGCGATCACGAAACCGTGCCGGCAATGGTTGCGCGCAGTGGCAGCCATCGCCGCCGCCTTGTTGCTGCCGCGATGCGCGCTGGTCGAAAGCGCCGCCCCGGTGCAACCTAAACCGGCGGCGGTGGAGCTGCTCAGCCGCGCGCAATGCCGGGCGGTTCTCGACGACACTGCCGACCTGAACTCCCTCAAGCGC